>CAZKRQ010000102.1:0-7048 GCA_964555125.1 uncultured Oscillospiraceae bacterium | reverse complement strand
ATATAGCATAAGAAGTCAACAGAAAACTTCTCCTGCCGCCTGTGCAACGCCGCGGCGCGGGGGAAAAGCTCAGGCGACGGCGCTGCGCACCGCCTCCAGAACCTGGTCGTTGTTTTGGCTGATGATATAGACCAGCCAGGTGCCCTCGGCGGTGTCGATTGTGGTTGCGAGCCGGCCGCGGACGAGCTCGGCCTGATCGGGCAGATATTGATCCCAGGATTCCTGATAACTGTCGAGATAGGCCTCGATCTGGGCCTTGACCTTGTCCTGCTCCCCCTCCTTGGGCAGCAGCAGCCAGTAACCGCTCGCCTGCACGTTCATCAGGGGAACGACGCAGAGATAATTTTGCAGCTGGTCCGCGTCGATGCCGTATACGTCAGAGAGGATCGCGTCGTCGAGCTCGGCGGTCGCCGTGGGCATATATTCGAGCTCGGCCACGGCTGCCTGCGCCTTGGCGGTGTCGAGGGTGCCGGAGGCCTTTTTGGTCCCGCAGCCGGCGAGGCCGAGAGCGAGAAGAGCACAGAGCAGAATTGCGATTGTCTTTTTCATGGGGCGTAATTTCCTTTCTTTTCCTTTGATTCTATCCCCAGAGTGGCGGCACGGGCAGGTATTGTTGCACAGAAACCGTATTTTGTTTTCAGCGAAACGCACAATCACTTTCCGTAGAAAAAGTACGGCCGCCTGTTGTATAATTAGGATAAGCAGAAAAAGCGAAAATATTTGCAAGGGGGAAAAAAGGATTTATGAGCACGCATATCGGCGCCGCCGCCGGCGCCATTGCAAAGGGAATCCTTCTGCCGGGCGACCCGCTCAGGGCAAAGTATATTGCCGAGAGCTTTTTGGACGAGCCGGCGCTGTTCAACAACGTGCGGGGAATTCTTGGCTATACGGGAACCTATAAGGGCAAGCGGGTCTCGGTGATGGGTACCGGGATGGGTATGCCCTCGATCTCGATCTACGCGACCGAGCTCTTTCGGGATTACGGCGTGGAAAACGCCATCCGTATCGGCACCTGCGGGTCGATGAATCCCGAAATCCACATCAAAGACGTCATCCTCGCGCAGGGCGCCTGCACCGACAATATGATGAACCGGAATATTTTCGGCGGCACCTATTGCCCGGTCTCCGACTTTGACCTGCTGCGCACCGCGTATAAAAAGAGCGGGGCGCTCGGCGTCAAGGTGCACGTCGGCAATGTGCTCTCGTCGGATTCCTTTTATCAGGAGGAGCTGACCAGCGAGGTCGCCAACGCGCTGTGGATCAAATACGGCGTGATGGCCGCCGAGATGGAGTCGGCCGCGCTGTTTACCCTCGCGAAAAAGTTCGGCGTGCGGGCTCTCGGCATCCTGACCGTTTCGGACAGTATTGTTGCCCGCGAGCCCGAGATGACCGCTATGGAACGGCAGCAGAGCCTCAACGACATGATCACCGTCGCGCTTGAGACGGTCAGCGAGTTTATATAAGGAGGAAACGAAGGATGAGCACTCCCCACAACAAAGCGGAGCTGGGCGAGATTGCCGAGAGCATTCTGCTGCCCGGAGACCCTCTGCGCGCGAAATATATTGCCGAAAACTTTCTCGAGAGCCCGGCGCTCTTCAACGACGTGCGGGGTATGCTGGGCTACACCGGCACCTATCAGGGCAAGCGGGTTTCGGTGATGGGCACCGGCATGGGTATGCCCTCGATCTCGATCTATGCGACCGAGCTGATGCAGTTTTACGGCGTGAAAAACCTTGTTCGTGTCGGAACCTGTGGCTCAACAAGGAAGGAGATCGGGCTCAAGGATGTGATTCTCGGCATCGGCTGCTGCACGGATAACGGGTTTTTATATCACAACTTCCCCGGCGATTACGCCCCGATCGCCGATTTTGCGCTGCTCAACACCGCCTATGAGAAGGCGACCGAGCGGGGCAAAAAGGTGTATGTCGGGTTGCTCAAGTCAAGCGACGCGTTTTATGTCGAGCCGGGCACCTACGGCGCGGACAAATGGGCGCAGTATGGCGTGATCGGCCTTGAAATGGAGGGCGCGGCGCTCTATACCCTCGCGGCTAAGTTCAGATGCCGCGCGCTGACCATCTGCTCGGTTTCGGATAGCCTTGTCGATACCGCGGAGCTGACCAGCCAGGAACGTGAACAGAGCCTCAACGATATGATCACCATCGGGCTGGACACCGTCGCGGCGTTCACCGCCTGATTCAAGCCGACGAGCGCCGCCGCGCAGCAGAATAAACCAAAACAAACCCGGCAAGCTGTAAATCCCATACCAGTCCGGCGCCGGGTTTCCAAAGGGGCGCGCCCCTTTGGCCGCCGTGCGGGGGCGGAACCCCGCGACCTTTGCGGCGCCCCATCGGATTTTGCCGCTTTTTTCTGAAAAACTGCGCGAAAGCCCGCAGATAGGGCTTGCAAACGGTGATTTGGTGTGTTATAGTAAGAACATAGGTTGAAAGGAAAGAGTGGGGAACGCCCCGCTCTTTCGTTTATGTTATGGCAAATCACAAAAAGGAGCTGGTTTCACAGTGCCGAAAAAGACCAATCTCACCGAGTCGGTGCGCTTGGCCGCGACCCCTGTCGCCGACAGGATGGGGCTTGTTCTCTGGGATGTTCTGTTCGTCAAGGAGGGCCCGTCCTGGTTCCTGCGCCTGTTCATCGACAAGGAGGGCGGCGTCACCATCGACGACTGCGAGGCGTTTTCCCGCGCGGTCGACCCGATCATCGACGAGCTTGACCCAATCGAAACGGAGTATTGTCTCGAGGTCAGCTCGCCCGGTCTCGCCCGCGAGCTGCGCACCGACGCGCATCTGGCCGCCTATGTCGGCAAAGAGGTGCGGATTCGGCTGTATAAGAAAAACGACGCCGGCGTCAAAGAAGCGGCGGGAGAGCTCGCAGCGTTTGACGGCGAGACGGTTTCGCTGGCGGCGGACGGCGGAACATTGCAATTTAGGAGAAGCGACGTCGCCGCGATCCGGGCGAACGACGACAAAGATCTGTTTGGAGGAAACGAGAAAAGATGAACGCTGAATTTTTTGAGGCGCTGGCTCTGCTGGAAAAGGAGCGGGGGATCGGCGCGGACTATCTGCTTGAAAAGATCAAAAACGCCATTGTGATCGCGGTCAAGCGGGATTATGGCGAGAGCGACAATATCCATGTCGACATCGATCCCGAAAAGCAGACCTTTAAGGTGTATCTGACAAAGGAGGTCGTCGAGGAGGTTGAGAACCCGCAGACCCAGATGACGCTTGAGGAGGCGCAGACCTATCGCGCCCGCGCCAGGGTCGGCAGCGAGGTCGAGATCCCGCTCAAAACAAAGGAATTCGGGCGCATTGCCGCCCAGACGGCGAAGCATGTGATCCGCCAGGGAATTCGCGAGGCGGAGCGCAGCCAGCTCTGCGAAGAGCTGCAAAGCAAAAAGGGAGAGATCGTCACCGCGACGGTGCTGCGCATCGACCAGAAGCGCGGCGCGGCGGTGCTTGAGATCGGCAACAGCGAGGCGCTGCTGCCCAAATCGGAGCAGGTGCCGGACGAGACGCTCGGCGAGGGCGACCGCGTCAAGGTCTATGTGGTGGATGTCGCCGTGACCGACCGAGGGCCCAAGATCCTGATCTCCCGCACACATTCCGGCCTGGTCAAGCGCCTGTTTGAAACCGAAGTGCCCGAGATCTTCGACGGCACAGTGCTGATCAAGAGCATCTCCCGCGAGGCGGGTATGCGCACCAAGATTGCGGTGTATTCGGCGGATGAAAACGTCGACCCGCGCGGCGCCTGCATCGGGCCGCGCGGCGCGCGTGTCGCGCGCATCGTCGAGGAGCTGGGCGGCGAGAAGATCGACATCGTGCTCTGGAACGAGGAGCCGGAGAAGTTCATCGCCGAGGCCCTCTCGCCCGCCAATGTGGTCAGCGTCGAGATCCTCGACGCTGAGTCGCGCATCTGCCGCGCGACCGTGCCCGACCACCAGCTCTCGCTGGCCATCGGCAATAAGGGGCAAAACGCCCGGCTCGCCGCCCGCCTGACCGGCTATAAGATCGACATCAGGCCGGAGAGCGGCTATTACGGCGAAGACGAGGACGACGAACCGGCCCCGGAAAACTGCGGCGAATAGGCCGAAGCGGACGCGTAGGGGGGCGAACGGCGTGAAAACGAGAAAAGAGCCGGTGCGGATGTGCACCGGTTGCCGCGAGGGAAAGCCGAAGAAGGAGCTCGTGCGGGTGGTCAAAAGCCCGGACGGGACCATCTCGATCGATCTGACGGGCAAGAAGTCGGGGCGCGGCGCTTATATCTGTAAGAGCGAGGCCTGTCTTGCGCGGGCGCAAAAATCGCGCAGCCTTGAGCGCGCGTTCGCGTGCCCGATTTCCGAGGAGATATGGGAGCGGCTGCGGCAGGAGATCGGAGCGGCGGATGACGAGTGACAAGCTGCTCGGCGCGGTGGCGATGTGCCGCGGCGCGGGAAAGCTCGCGATCGGCTTCGAGGCCGCGTGCAAGGCGGTGGCCAGGGGCGCGCCGCTTGTGCTGCTGGCCGGCGACGCCGCGCCGAGAACGCGGGCGAAGATCCGGGCGCTGTGCGGCGAGAGCACGCAGATCATGCCGCTTGGACGCGCGCAGAGTGAAATTGAACAGGCGGTTGGGCGCAGATTTGCGGTTGCCGCGGTGTGCGACGCGTCGTTCGCACGGCTTATCAAGCAGAAGTTAAGGGAGGAAAATCTATGATTATAAAACACAAACTCGGGGATGTGGCGAAGGACCTCGCGCTTGCGAACAAGGATGTAGTCAGCGCGCTCGGGCCCTATGGCAAGGACAAAAAACACACAACGGTGCTCAGCGAGGAGGAGCTCGACTTCCTGTTCAACAACCTGACCCGGCAGCACAGCGCGAGCGACTTCAGCCAGTATTTTGTCGACAGCGCGCCTGCGCCCAAGCCCGCGCCGGCGAAATCGGGCGACGCGAAGATGGACGCGGCGTTTGAGAAACGCGCGGAGCAGGCGGCGGCGAAGAAGGGCAAGCCGGCCGCAGAGAAGCCGATCGAGATTCGCGAGCGGGTCAGCAAGGTCATCGACACCCGCGCCGCGACGACCGATCTGGACAAATACAACGAGAAATACGACAAGCTCGCCCAGACGACCGCCAAAGCCCCCCAGCAGGGCGGCAAGAAGAAAAACAACGCCGGTTTTCAGGGCAAGAAGCAGAAGATCAACCAGCGCTCTCAGCAGAGGGGGCGCCAGCAGTATAAAAAGGTCGAGACAGAGGCGCAGCGCCTCGAGCGCTTACAGCTCGAAAAGGCGCGCAAGGCGCAGCTGCGCGTCAGCATTCCCGACGAGATCTCGGTCGGCGAGCTGGCGAGCCGCCTGAAGGTCGCGGCGGCCGTCGTCGTCAAGAAGCTGTTCGGATTGGGCATTATGGCCGCCATTTCGGATACGATCGATTTCGACGCCGCGAGCCTTGTCGCCGACGAGCTCGGCGCGAAGGTCGAGCGCGAGGTGCACGTCTCGATTGAGGAGCGGCTCAACATCGCCGAGGAGGAGCCGGATAAGGAGGAGGATCTCGAGGTGCGCTCGCCGGTCGTGGTTGTGATGGGCCACGTCGACCACGGCAAAACCTCGTTGCTCGACTATATCCGCAACGCCAACGTCATCGCGGGCGAGGCGGGCGGCATCACCCAGCATATCGGCGCGTATCGCGTCTCGGTCGGCGATAAACACGTCACCTTCCTCGACACTCCGGGCCACGAGGCGTTCACCGCCATGCGCGCGCGCGGCGCGTCGGTCACCGATATTGCGATCATTGTCGTCGCGGCCGACGACGGCATCATGCCCCAGACGGTCGAGGCGATCAACCACGCCAAGGCGGCGAACGTGCAGATCGTTGTCGCGATCAATAAAATCGATAAGCCGACCGCCAACGTCGACAAGGTCAAGCAGGAGCTGACCGAATACGGCCTCGTGCCGGAGGAATGGGGCGGCGACGTGATCTGTGTGCCCGTGTCCGCGAAAACCGGCGAGGGCATCGACAGCCTGCTCGAGACGATCATCCTCATCAGCGAGGTGCAGGAATACAAGGCGAACCCCAACCGCATGGCGAAGGGCACCGTCATCGAGGCCAAGCTCGACAAGGGCCGCGGCCCGGTCGCGACCGTCCTCATCCAGAACGGCAGTCTGCGCCAGGGCGACGTTGTGATCGCGGGCACGACGGTCGGCCGTGTGCGGGTGATGAACGACGACCGGGGCAAGAGCATCGACAAGGCGGGGCCGAGCGTGCCGGTCGAGATCATGGGTCTGGACGACGTGCCCGCGGCAGGCGATATATTCAACGCGGTCGAGGATGAAAAGCTCGCGCGCGAGCTCGTTGCCCGCCGCCGCAACGAGGAGAAGGAGGAGCAGTTCAAATCCTACAAAAAGGTCACCCTCGACAACCTCTTCAGCCAGATCGCCGAGGGCGAGGTCAAAGAGCTGCCCATCATCGTCAAAGCGGACGTGCAGGGCTCGGCCGAGGCGATCAAGTCCAGCCTCGAGCAGATCTCCAACGAGGAGGTGCGGGTGCGGGTGCTGCACGCGGCGGTCGGCGGCATCAATTCGAGCGACATCATGCTCGCCGAGGCGTCGGGCGCGATCGTCGTCGGCTTCAACGTGCGGCCCGACCCGGCCGCGGTCGACATGGCGGCGCAGGCCGAGGTCGATATGCATATGTATCGCGTCATCTATGACGCGATCGACGACGTCAAAAACGCGATGAAGGGTATGCTCGCGCCCAAGATCCGCGAGGTCGAGCAGGGCCGCGTCGAAGTGCGCAACGTGCTCAAAATCAGCTCGGTGGGCACGGTTGCGGGCTGCTATGTTGTCAGCGGCAAGGTCGAGCGCACGAGCCTGATTCGCATCGTGCGCAACGGCGTCATCATCAACGACGACAAAATCGCGTCGCTGCGCCGGTTTAAAGACGACGTCAAGGAGGTCGCGCAGGGCTATGAATGCGGCATCACCCTTGAGAAGTTCGCGGATATTAAAGAGGGCGACATTTTCGAGGCGTATGTGAAAGAAGAATACCGCGACTGAGAAAAGGCCCA
>CAZKRQ010000101.1:0-7050 GCA_964555125.1 uncultured Oscillospiraceae bacterium | reverse complement strand
CCCTAAAATAGGGGCTTTACGGGCTCTGCATCTTTTTTGTCAAGTAGACATGGTGCCGCCGACGGGACTTGAACCCGTAAGGATAAATCCGAAGGATTTTAAGTCCTTTGTGTATGCCAATTTCACCACGGCGGCATATTAACTTTAAAAAAAGAGTTTGGAGGCTGCGTTCAAAAAACGGAGGACCATCGCGAAAAGCTTGAGAGTGGCATCGAAACGCCGCGTATGAAAAGCGCCGAAAAAGCAAGGGCTTTTGTCAATTTGATACCCGGCAAGGCAGTTATTTACTCCACACAGAATACTAGGGACTCCCCTATGGAGGTCATTGACGGGCACCAAAAAGCCCGGAATTCCCAACTATTTTGAAACAGATGTGTAAAAAATCCGTTTCGTCTGCCATTTCCGTGCTTTTCAGGCTTAACGGAAATTTTAAAATACGGAGTGACGGGATACAACCCCAAAACGGGGCACGACAGCCCTCGCAATGGATCTTAAGTCCGCTTCAGCGCAATCTCTTTCTACGGAAATTCAGCGGAACCAGCTGCGCTCAAAAGGCTCCCCAAAGCTACGGTTTCGCCCACTTAATAAGGAACTCGATTTACAAGGACTCTCAATCTGTAGCGTTTTGGAATCCAAAAAGGAAACCGAAATGGATCTCCGGGGGCCCATCTCCCAAAACAGCAGACACATTAAAATACAAAATCTCTCGTGTCTGCCAATTCCACCACAGCGGTGTTTTGTTCATTATATAACATGCGACGAAAAATAACAAGCGGCGAAAAAACGTCAACTGAGAACACATTAAAAGAAGTCGCCCCGCCGCGCGCTCTATAAATTTGATTTCCGATCTTTGGAGCAGCCGGAGCCCGCACGCCTGTCAAAGGCCGGGTCGCTCGCTGTTGCGCAATCATTTTAATAAGAGTTCTAAACGGACCTTGCCCCATATGGCTCCCGCTTCGCGTATCCTTTACCTGTGCGTTTCCATCCCGACCAGCCCATGCGCAAGCCGCCCTATGTGTATATGCCGGTGCCTGTTCCGAAAAGCAGCCGTGCGGTAAGGGTTTGCCCGTCCCTTTGCAAAACGCGCGGGCGCTTTCATCGCCGGGTTCGCTGCACGACGCGTTCATCCGGGAAAATCTCTCTGCCGCGCGAAGCTTTAAACCGCTGCGCAACCCCGAAAAGCGCCGCAGGACTTATCTCGCAGAGGGTCGCGCCTCCCGTGTCCTTGCCGCGCCGCCCTCAGTTGCGGCTGAATTCGGCGAGCTCAAGGCCTTTATTGTGCTCCATCGCCCATTGGATGCCCCAGTTGTTGGAGAACAGCAGGAGATAATTGCCCTTGAAATCCTGCACAAGCATGGTTCCCGAGGTGATGTCGAGCTTTTTGGGGTCGATCTCGCGATTGACGATCCAGCGAATAAACTGATACGGTAAATTTTCGCGGCGGATCTCCACGTTATATTCGTTCGTCAGGCGGTGCTCCAACACGTCGAATTGCAGGACCCCGACGACGCCGACAATGACATGCTCCATGCCGCTGTCCGGCTTTTGAAAAATCTGGATCGCACCCTCCTGCGCAATCTGCGTTGTGCCTTTGACAAACTGTTTTCGCTTCAGCGTGTCTTTTTGCGAAATCGTCGCGAAATGCTCCGGCGCGAAGATCGGGATCCCGTCAAACTGCACTGTGGCCCCGGGCGAGCAGACCGTGTCGCCGATCGAGAAAATGCCCGGATCAAACACCCCGATGATGTCGCCCGCAAACGCCTCGTCCACCACCTCGCGCTCAGAGGCCATCATCTGCTGCGGCTGGGAGAGCTTGAGCTTGCGGCCCGCCTGCACATGGTAGACCTCCATTTCCTTATCAAAGCGCCCCGAGCAGATGCGCAGAAAGGCGATGCGGTCGCGGTGCGCCTTGTTCATATTCGCCTGAATCTTAAAGACAAACGCCGAAAAGGTCTTTGCGAAGGGGTCGACCGTCTCCCCCTGCGCCGCGCGCGGCAGAGGGGGCGTCGTCATGCGCAAAAACTCCTCGAGGAACGGCTCCACGCCGAAGTTGGTCAGCGCCGAGCCGAAAAACACCGGGCTGAGCTCGCCCCGGTCGACACGGCCCTGGTCGAACGCGTCCCCCGCCCCGTCAAGCAGCTCGAGATCATCCCGCAATGTGCCGAAAAGCTCGTCGCCGAGCAGACCGGGCAAGGACGGGTCGTCGATGGAAAGCTCTGTTTTCTCGACCTCGCGCAGGCCCCCGACATTGGCCTTAAACGCGAGAACCTCCGATTTATTTCGGTCATAGACCCCCTTGAAATCCCGGCCGGAACCGATTGGCCAGTTGACGGGATAGGTCGAAATGCCCAGCTCATTCTCAATCTGCTCCAGCAAATCATAGGGGCTGCGCGCGTCCCGGTCCATCTTGTTGATAAAGGTAAAGATCGGGATATGCCGCATCGTGCAGACCTTAAACAGCTTGCGCGTCTGGTTTTCAACGCCCTTTGAGGCGTCGATCACCATGACCGCCGAGTCCGCCGCCATCAATGTGCGGTAGGTGTCCTCGGAAAAATCCTGATGCCCGGGCGTGTCGAGAATATTGATGCAGTAGCCCTCATACTCAAACTGCATCACCGAAGAGGTCACGGAAATGCCGCGCTGTTTCTCGATCTCCATCCAGTCCGAAACCGCAAATTTATTCGCCTTTTTTCCCTTTACCGATCCCGCAAGCTGGATCGCGCCGCCGTAAAGCAGCAGCTTTTCGGTCAACGTGGTTTTGCCCGCGTCGGGGTGGGAGATAATCGCAAACGTCCGTCTGCGCTTGATCTGTTGTTCGGTCGTTAAAATCATTTCGATCACCTCAAAAACTGTACTCGTATGAGCGCGCCCTCAAAAGCGGTGGTGAGATAAGTAGACAACGTCTCCCCCGCAGCCCGCGAAGCGGAGCCATGCCGCGCAGAGAACCCACGGGCCGTTCATCACAGCGCCGCCTGACCGCCGGCAGAGGCTCCGGGGCGCGTTTGCAGGAACTCCCCTTCCCCATGATGCCAGCTCTTGGTGGGGAACGCCTCGATACGGACAACGAGAGCGGCCTTGCATACCGTTCACAACGGCGAAGCAGAATCCGGCCTCACAAAAGCGGCGCCCTATTCCGCATCTTAAACGCCGCTTTCCAAACCGCACTATTGCGAATTCTTCCCGCCGCGCCTGGCTCCATCGGGCCGTACCCCAAACGGCAGTATCTCCGTATTTCCCGTCGGCAAATCAGAATGAAACGCCCCATTTGTTAGATAGTACCATACTTGTCTAACAAATGGGGTACGGATCATTCAGACACGGCTCTTTTCACTTTGTTGAAAACTATTAAGCCTTGCCGGCGCTGCCGAGCACGGTGTTGATCTTGTGCGCGACCATCTCCTTGATGGCGGCGCGGGCCGGCGCGAGATACTGTCTCGGGTCGAAATGCTCGGGATGCTCGGCGAAATATTTGCGGATTGTGCCGGTCATCGCGAGACGCAGGTCGGAGTCGATGTTGATCTTGCAGACCGCCATCTTTGCCGCCTGACGCAGCATATCCTCGGGGATGCCGATGGCGTCGGGCATGTTGCCGCCGTTCTCATTGATCATCTTGACGAACTCGGGGATCACCGAAGAGGCGCCGTGCAGCACGATCGGGAAGCCGGGCAGACGCTTGGAGACCTCCTCGAGGATGTCGAAGCGCAGCTGGGGCTTCTGGCCGGGTTTGAATTTATAGGCGCCGTGGCTGGTGCCGATGGCGATCGCGAGGGAATCGACACCGGTCCTGCTGACAAACTCCTCGACCTCCTCGGGGCGGGTGTAGGAGGCGTCCTCGGCGGAGACATTGACCTTATCCTCGATGCCCGCCAGGCGGCCGAGCTCGCCCTCGACGACAACGCCGTGCGCGTGCGCGTAATCCACGACCTGCTTGGTCAGCGCAATGTTGTCCTCAAAGCTGTGATGGCTGCCGTCGATCATAACCGAGCTGAAGCCGCCGTCGATGCAGCTTTTGCACAGCTCAAAGGTGTCGCCGTGATCGAGGTGCAGCGCGATGGGCAGATCGGTCTCGATCAGCGCGGCCTCGACGAGCTTGACGAGGTAGGTATGGTTGGCGTATTTGCGCGCGCCGGAGGAAACCTGAAGAATCAGCGGGGAATTCAGCTCCTTCGCGGCCTCGGTAATGCCCTGCACGATTTCCATGTTGTTGACGTTAAACGCGCCGATCGCATAACCGCCCTCGTACGCTTTTTTAAACATCTCTTTTGTGGTGACCAGTGGCATAATTCATCTCTCCGTTTCATAAAATTTCTGCTACCTACATTTTAGCATGATTGCGTTAGAAAGCAAGAGCGAATTGCGCTGTCAGTGTTATTGAATTCGGGCGTTATTCGTGATAAAATTATACAAAATCACCAAAATCAGACCCATGGAGGTAGCTATGGAATCACTGAAGGGCTCTTGCGTTATCGGGCAATCGGGCGGCCCGACGGCCGTCATCAATTCGAGTGTTTGCGGCGCGGTTATGGCCGCGCTGAGCAACCCCAATATCACGGCGGTTTACGGCGCGCAAAACGGCATCGAGGGGGTTCTGCATGAACGCCTGTTCGATTGCGGCAAGGAGGACGAGCAGGAGCTGCTGCTGCTCAAAAACACGCCGTCGTCTGCGTTCGGCTCCTGCCGCTATAAGCTCAAGCCATTTGCAGAAGACGACGCGGATTACCGCCGAATCCTCGAGGTCTTCCAAAAACACGACGTGCGCTATTTCTTCTATAACGGCGGCAACGACTCGATGGATACCTGTCACAAGGTCTCGGAGTATTTTGCAAAAGTGGGCTATGCCTGCAACGTCGTCGGCATCCCCAAAACGATCGACAACGACCTCGCGCGCACCGACCACTGCCCCGGCTTCGGCAGCGCCGCAAAATATATCGCGACCTCGATCGCCGAGATCTCGCTTGACGCCAGGGTCTACCCCAAGGGCTCGGTCATTATCGTCGAGCTGATGGGCCGCAACGCGGGATGGCTGACCGCCTCGGCGGCGCTCGCCAACGTCATCGGCGAAGGCCCCGATCTCGTGTATCTGCCGGAGGTCCCGTTTGATCTCGAGCGTTTTGTGCGCGACGTCGAGAAGGTCTATTTTGACAAGGGCAACTGCATTGTCGCCGTCTCGGAGGGCGTGCGGGAAGCGGGCGGCAAATATATCGTCGAATACGCCTCCAGTCTGGCGCAGACAAAGGACGCCTTCGGCCACAGCCAGATGGGCGGTCTCGCGACCATGCTCGCGGGCCTGATTAAAGAAAAGACCGGCGCCAAAACCCGCGCCATCGAGCTTTCCCTGTTGCAACGCTGCGCCGCGCACTGCGCCTCCGAGGCCGACGTCGAAGAGGCGTTCCTCGCCGGAAAAACAGCGGTAGAAAGCGCCGTGGCGGGCGCAACCAACGTCATGGTTGCATTTAAGCGCCCGCAGGGCGGCGGCTATGCCTGCGAAACCGAACTGGTTCCGCTCGGCGAGGTCGCCAATCTCGAAAAAGAGGTGCCGCGCAGTATGCTCAACGCCGAGGGCAACAACGTGAACGAGGCCTTTATCCAATACGCGCTGCCGCTCATCCAGGGCTCGCCGGCGAGAGCCGTCGAAAACGGCCTCCCCCGCTTCGCAAGGTTAAAAAAGCAATTTGTTTAAATCGTGTGAAAAAAAGCGGGACGTATTTGCGCATGGGGAGAGATTGCCGGACGGCTCGTCTCTCGCCGGCACAGTGTTTCACTCATTATATTCTCTTGCGTAAAGCGGATCAGGAGACGGCGAAGCGAAACGGCTGACAAAAGCGTGAAACCGGCCGCGATTACAGCGCACGCACGCCTTTTCATTACCCCAAAGGGTTATACATATTTTTCGCAAGGATTCACAGCAGCGGGGCCGTGTTCAAAACACGGCCCCGTCGGTTTACCAGTTTTTCTTTTCCTTTGCGCTGTCCCGCTGTGTTTTTCGCTCCTCCACCATTTTGGCGAACCACTCCACCATGGCGGGATCCCGATGGGAAAAGAACGAGCTTTCCACTTTGTCCAGTCCCGCGATCGCCGCCATATCCTCCTCGCTGAGCGCGAAATCGAACACATTCAGATTCTCTTGCATCCGCTCGATGTGGGTCGACTTCGGGATGACCACCACTCCGCGCTGAATATGCCAGCGCAGCATCACCTGCGCCGTCGTCTTGCCGTATTTGGCGCCGATCTCCTTGAGCACCGTGTTTTCAAACAGGCCGCCTCTTCCCTCGCCGAAAGGCGCCCAGGCCTCGATTTGAACCCCATATTTTTTCATCCATTCCATCGCGGCCGTCTGCTGGTTCAGCGGATGTGTTTCGACCTGGTTGACCATCGGGCAAATGCGGTTGAAATTGGCGAATTCCACCATGCGGTCCACGTAGTAGTTTGAGATGCCGATCGCCCGGAGCTTTCCCTCCTCATACAGCCGCTCCAGTGCGCGCCATGCGCCGTAGGCATCGCCAAACGGCTGATGCAGCAGCACGAGATCCAGATAATCGGTTTGAAGCTTCCGCATGGATTCCAGCACAGAAGCGTAGGCGGCCTCCTCTCCGTAATGCTCCAGCCATACCTTCGTCGTCAGGAATATCTCTTCGCGGGGCACGCCGGATTTTTGAATCGCGCTGCCCACCTCCTCTTCATTAAAATAGCTCTGTGCCGTGTCGAGAGAGCGGTAGCCCACCTTCAGCGCGTCCAGCACGCAGCGCTCGCACTCCTCCTTTGTCACCTGGTAAACGCCATAGCCAAGCATCGGCATCTTTACGCCATTTTTGAGTGTCACGTATTCCATTTTAAAATCTCCTTTCAAATTGTCACTTATAGGCTGTCTTCTTCGGGTCTATGAAAAATCCGCCTCTCACGGATCTTTCGCATCTGAAACGGGGCCGTTCATCTCTTTTCCTTAGAATTCCAGCGACTCGACCCACGCGACGACATCTCCCTCGGCCACGGCACTGCGAAAGCGCCCGCCGTCGAGCCACGTGCCACTCCCTGCCAGCTGAGCGAGAAGGG
>CAZKRQ010000100.1:6339-7069 GCA_964555125.1 uncultured Oscillospiraceae bacterium | reverse complement strand
CGCCAGCTCACAAATCACAGGCGCAAGCCCCGTCGCGCGCAGCTTTTGGGCCGCGTCGCCGAACGCGCCCACGCCGGGCAAAATCAGCCTTTCGGCCCGGCGCAGCTCGTCCGCGTCCGCCGTCACGACCGTCTCCAGGCCAAGCGCGCGCAGCGAGCTCTCCAGGCTGAACAGATTCCCCACGCCGTAATCGATGATCGCGATCATTCAGTCCAGCAGTCCTTTCGTGGAGGGAATTTCGGCGGCATACGCGGGGTCGATCGAGACCGACTGCGCGAGGGCGCGCGCGAGCGCCTTGAAGGCCGCCTCGATGATGTGGTGGCTGTTCGCGCCGCTGAACTGGCGCAGATGCAGATTCGCGCCCAGCGTGCGCCCGAGCGCGAGCAGGAACTCCTCGACCAGCTCGGTGTCGAAGCTGCCGACACGCTGTGTCGGCAGCTCCAGCGCGTCGACAACGCAGACGCGGCCGCTTATATCCGTCGCGGCGAGCACAAGCGCTTCATCCATCGGGATGATCGCGCTGCCGTAGCGCCGGATGCCCCGGCGGTCGCCGAGCGCCTGGCGCATCGCCGTGCCCAGCGCGATGCCGACGTCCTCCACCGTGTGATGGTCGTCGACCTGCGTGTCCCCCTTGCAGCGCACCGCGAGATCAAAGCGGCCGTGCCGCGCGAACAGCTCCAGCATATGGTTGAGAAAGCCGCAGCCCGTCTCGACGTCATAGCGGCCGGTT
>CAZKRQ010000100.1:0-6329 GCA_964555125.1 uncultured Oscillospiraceae bacterium | reverse complement strand
AAGAAACCGATTCCCGTAGAGATCTCAGAATTGCCGGTTCCGTCCAGATTGATTTTGAGCTGAATGTCGGTCTCGGTGGATTTTCGCTGATATTCTGCGGTTCTCATGCTCTGCGCTCCTTTAAAATTTCTTCGGTCGCGGCGGCCAGCGCCTGCATCTGCTCCGCCGTGCCGACCGTGATGCGGACCCAATCGGCGATGCGCGGCGCGTCCCAGTGACGCACAAGGATTTTGCGCGCGCGCAACGCGGCGCAGTACTCCTTGCCGGAAAGCCCTTCGGGGCACTTCGCGAACAGAAAATTCGCCCGGCTGCGCGTCAGAGTAAATCCGAGACGCTCGAGCGCCTCACGGGCCGCCTCCCGGTTCTCACGAATCGCGGCGCAGCAGCGGTCGAAATAGCCGGCGTCCCGCAGCGCCGCTTCGCCCGCGGCGAGGGTGAGGCGGTTGACATTATAGGGGTTAAAGCTGAATTTGACCTTATTCAGGTCCGCGATCAGCGCCTCGGAGCCGATGGCGAAGCCGAGCCGCGCGCCCGCAAGGCAGCGCGATTTGGAAAAGGTGCCGACGATGAGCAGATTGTCATAGCGCGGCAGCAGCGAAACTGCGCTCTCGGCCCCGAAATCGACATAGGCCTCGTCGACGACGACGAGCCGGTCGGGCGACTGCCGCAGCAGCGCCTCGATCTCACCAAGCGAGAGCGCCAGACCGGTCGGCGCGTTGGGATTGGCGATGAAGAGGGTGTGCGGCAGGCCCGCATAATCCTCAACGGCGAGCGTGAAATCCTCCCGCAGGGGCACGACCTTCGCGTCGACCCCGAAAAGCGCGGCAAACACGGAATAAAACCCGTAGGTGAGATCGGGAAACGCCGCGCCGCGCGCGCCGAACGCCTGAAAGCAAAACGCGAGCGCTTCATCCGAGCCGTTGGAGGCGAAAGTCTGGGAGGGCGAGACGCCGTAGGCAGCGGCGAGCGCCGAGAGAAAGCCGCCGCAGGCGGGGTCGCTGTATAGCCGCAGCGCCCGCGACTCGTCCGCGTTCAGCGCCGCGATCACCTCCGGGCTGGGCGGAAAGGGGTTCTCATTTGTGTTCAGTTTGATCCAGCCCTCTGCGTCCCTGGGCTGCTCGCCCGGCGTATAGGGCGCTAGCGCGCGCAGCGCGGGGTGAAAAAATCGGCTCATATCGGTTCTCCTTTTTCCGGCACGGCGATTCGGGCCGTCAATCCTCAAAGCGGGACAAGACCGAGCGCGCGTGGCCGTCAAGCCCCTCCCGGTGAGCAAAATCCGCGACGCGGTCCCTGACCTGGCCGAGCGCCTCCTTTGTGTAGTAGATAAAGCTCGAGCGCTTGACAAAATCGTCGACCGAAAGCGGCGAGGAAAACCGCGCCGTGCCGCCGGTCGGGAGGGTGTGGTTAGGGCCCGCGAAATAATCGCCGAGCGCCTCGGGCACGTTTCTGCCCATAAAGATGCTTCCCGCGTTTTTGATGCGGCTTAGATATGAGAACGGCTCGGCGACGCACAGCTCAAGGTGCTCCGGGGCGATCTCGTTCGCGATGTCGACCGCCTCGTCCATGCTTCCGGTCACGATGAGCTTGCCGTTGTTCTCGATCGAGGCGCGGGCGATCTGCTCGCGCGGCAGCAGCGCGAGCTGGCGCTCGAGCTCCCGCGCGACATCGCGGGCAAGCGGCTCGCTGTCGCAGACGAGCACGGCGGTCGCCATGCGGTCGTGCTCGGCCTGAGAGAGCAGGTCGGCGGCGATATGGCGCGGGTTCGCCCCGGCGTCGGCGAACACGAGGATCTCGCTCGGGCCCGCGATCATGTCGATGTCCACAAGGCCGAAAACCTGCCGCTTCGCCGTCGCGACATAAATGTTGCCGGGGCCGACGATCTTGTCGGCCCGGGGCACGCTGGCGGTGCCGTAGGCAAACGCGGCCACCGCCTGCGCGCCGCCCATTTTAAAGATTTTGTGCACCCCCGCGACCTTTGCCGCGGCGAGGATGGCGGGGGCGATCGTCCCGTTGCTCGTGGGCGGCGAGGCCATCATGATGTTGGGCGACCCCGCCAGCGCCGCTGGCACCGCGTTCATGAGCACCGTGCTCGGATAGCTCGCCGTGCCGCCCGGCACATAGATGCCGACATTTTCGATCGGCATCACCTTCTGGCCCAGCACAACGCCGTCGCGCTCGTTGACACAAAAATCATGGCGAATCTGACGGCTGTGGAACGCCGCGATGTTGTCGCGCGCCATCTCCAGCGTGCGGATGAATTCGGGGTCCTGCGCCGCGTAGGCGCGCTCGATCTCCTCTTCGCCGACGCGCAGCGAGCCAAGGGTCACGCCGTCAAACTGCTCTTCATAGGCGCGCACCGCCTCGTCGCCCTTTTCGCGCACCTGCGCCAGAATGGCGGCGACGGCGCGCTCAACGCCCTCGTCGCTCTCATGCGCCGCGCGCAGGAGGATTTCGGCGCGGGAAATCTCTTTGCAGTTGAGTATTCGTATCATAATCTCTCTTCCAGTCGTTTGCAGATTTCGTCGATCTGCGCGGTCTTGAATTTATAGCTGCTCTTGTTGGCGATCAGCCGCGCGCTGATGGGCAAAATCTCCTCCACGACGCGCAGGTCGTTTTCCCTCAGTGTTCCGCCCGTCTCGACGATGTCGACGATGACGTCGGAAAGGCCGAGAAGCGGCGCGAGCTCGATGCTGCCGCTGAGCCTGATGATGTCGATGCGGCGGCTCTTCCCGTCGAAATAGTCCGACGCGATGCGGGGGTATTTGGTCGCGACCCGCAGCGGCAACCGCTCGTCGTCCTGCCAGCCGTTTTTGGCCGCGACGCACATGCGGCACCGGCCAAAGCCGAGGTCGAGCAGCTCATAGACGTCTGCGCCGCTCTCGATGAGCGTGTCCCTGCCCGCGACCCCGAGATCCGCCGCGCCGCGCTCGACATAGATCGCGACATCCGAGGGCTTGACCAGCAGATAGCTCACCTGCTTTTGTTCGTTGACAAAGACGAGCTGGCGCGATTCCTCGAGAACGGCGGGGCACTCATAGCCGATGGCCTCGAGCGCGCGATAGACCTTATTCCCCAGCCGGCCCTTGGGCAGCGCAACATGAAGCACCGTCGTTCACCTCCATCACTCTTCCGTCCGGCGCGAGCACGAACAGCCGCCGCGCGCGCAGCCCCTGCGGCGGAAATTTGACCGCCATGACCTCGCCGCAGCCGTCGCCGAACGCCTCCACCGCGCGCGCCGTCAGCGCGGGTTCGGCGTCGCCGTAGACCAGCAGCGCCTCAACGTCCCAGCGCGCCTCCTCACGAAGATAGCGGTCGAGCTCGCCGAGATAGACGGCAAAGCCGAGCGCGGCCTGCGGCTTATCGAAGCGGCGCATCAGGTTGTCATAGCGCCCGCCCGCGAGCACGGCGCGGGGCGCGCCGCAAACATAGCCGCGAAAGATGAGGCCGTTGTAATAATCGATGTCGTTCATAACCGAAAAATCGAGTCGTATGCGCTCGGTCCGGCCGACGGCCCTGAGCACGCCGTACAGCTGCGCAAGCTCGTCCAGCGCCGCCGTCATCTGCGCGTCCGCCTGCGCGAGCTCCCTCGCCCGGCCGAGCACAGGGCCAAATTCCCCCGCCAGCTCGCGCAGGGCGCACAGCCGCCCGGTCTCGCTCTCGCCGAGCCCTGCCTGCGCCGCGACAATGGCGAGCCCGTGCGCGCTCTTCTGCTCAAGCGCGGCGACCGCCGCCGCCCGCTGCGGCTGCGTCAGGCCGAGGGCGCTCAACAGCCCGTCCACAAAACCGATGTGGCTCAAATCGAGCACAAATTCCTCCGAGATCGCGCGCAGGCTTTCGAGCGCAAGCCGCACCACCTCGCTCTCGGCGTAGATCCCCTCGCCGCCGATATATTCGAGCCCCATCTGGCTGATCTCCTTGCACTCGCGGCTCGAGCTGTCGGCGCGAAAGACGTTTTCGCAGTAAAACAGCTTTTTGACCTGCGCGCCGGGCGCGGTGTTTTTGACGATGCTCATCGTCACGTCGGGCTTGAGCGCCATCAGTCGCCCGCGCGGATCGGTGAAGGTGATAATCCCCTCATTTTTCAGATAGCTTGGATTTTGCAGATAGACGTCGTAGGGCTCAAATTTGCCCATCACGTATTTTTTATAGCCCAGCTTCTCATAAATCCGCCGCAGCTCCAGCGGCAGCGCCTCCGCGCGCGAAAGCCCGGCATACGCCTGATTCAATCGGTGGTTCCTCCCTGTGATTTCCGTATCCTCATTATACGCCGCTTTTCTGTAGTAGTCAAGTAAAGCGCGAAAGTGTTTTTAACCGATGATTCCCGCTTCTATCCCCTGTTTTATGGCAGTTTCTACAAAAGGCCACAGGGCCGGCACAGCAACCTTCACAATCTCCATGCGCGCATATACCTGCTCGCGGGTCACATGCCCCTCTTTCCAGGTGTGCCCGCTGGTCATCACGTTGTGGATAAAGGGCTGGAGATGATCCATCGCGGCGGCATACTGCGCGTCGGGGGTCTGCTCCGCGTCGAATTCCTCCCACAGCGCCCGCAGCTCCGCCCCCTGCCCGTCCGGCAACAGCGAAAAGAGCCGGTCGGCCGACTCCCGCTCCCGCGCGGCCTTGTCCTCATTCGCGGCGACGTCGTAGGCAAAGGTGTCCCCCGCATATATCTCGATCAGATCGTGCACAAGGCACATCCGCGCGGCGCGGTCCGCGTCGACCTGCGGCGCGGCGTAGTCGCGCAGCAGCAGCGCCATCACCGCGATATGCCATGAGTGCTCGGCGTCGTTTTCCCGCCGCGAGCCGTCCACGAGCAGGGTGCGGCGCTCGATGTGCTTCATGCGGTCGATCTCGGTGATGAATTTCAGCTGCTTTTCAAAGGCTTCGGGCAACATGGCGGTCATTCCTTTCTATATCAGAGTCGTTTTGGTGGGTAAAGACATTGAAACCCGCCGCAGCCTAGCGCGGGATTTTCGGAAGATTCCACTCAAAGTGAATCGAAAGCAATCGCAGCGCGACGACGATCCCCGCCCCGGCGACCAGCGCGATGTTGTCGGGCACCCGCCCGAGGATCAGATAATAGACCGACGCGCCCGCGATGGACGCGACAGCATAGACCTGCTTGCGCAGCACGACCGGCATTCGCGCCGCGAGGACGTCGCGCAAAATCCCTCCTCCGATGCCGGTTATCGCGCCCACCGTGACCGAGAGAAAAAAGCCGTGCTCGTCGTAGCCCACGCTCACCGCCGCGTTCACCCCGACAACCGTGAAAAAGCCCAGGCCGATCGAATCCATCAGATTCAGCAGCTGAGAATAGGCGCCGCGTTCGGCCTTTTCGGGCGAAAGCGCGTGAAAATAGCAGAGCAGAAACACAAGCAGAGAGGTCGCGCAGGCGACGGCGACATAGACCGGGCTGCGGAACAGCGCGGGCGGCGTCACCCCGAGGGTGAGATCGCGCACATAGCCGCCGCCCACCGCCGTGACGACGCCGAGCACCAAAACGCCAAACAGATCGAGGTCCTTCTGCACCGCGACGACCGCGCCCGAAAACGCAAACGCGAAGGTGCCCGCAAGCTCGGCGGCGAAAAGCACATACCCCGAGTTGACGGGCGTGAAGAGAAGCAGCAGCGCCAGCGCGAGCAGCAGCGCGGCGCCCAATAGCTGAACAGCGTGTTTTTTCATCCTTAGACCTCGAGCCCCCGTGACGGCAGTATCCTTTTAAAAGCGGCGTCGAAAAAAACATGCCGCGCTTTTTTGCGGTTGACGGGGCCTGTTTTCTTGTGGAACCGGCGCATAACACGATCATTATACCCGATTCACGCGCCGCTGCCAAGTCGCGGCACCGGCAAAACAGGTATATTCTTCCGGCTTTGCCGGTGCGCGACAGGGCCGCCCGCTCCCAGCGTGAAACGGGCGGCCCTGTGCCTCCTTTTGTCAGATCTTCAATTTCGCGACGCTCGCCTCGATGAGCGCCTTTTTGTCCTCAAGCTTCGCGAGGCGGTCGCGCTCCTGCGCGACGACCTGGGCCGGCGCCTTATTCACAAAATTCTCGTTGCCCAACCGCGCGCGCAGCCCGGCGATGTCCTTGTCCACGCCGGCGAGCTCCTTGCCGAGACGCGCGAGCTCCTTTTCCCGGTCGACCAGTTCGGCCATCGGGATCAGGATGCGGGCGCTGTCGGTGACCGTCTGCGCCGCGTCCTCCAACTCGAACCGCTCGCCGATCACGACCTCGTCGGCGCCCGCGAGCCGCTGGATAAACGGGACGCCCTTTTCAAACACGCCGGCCTGCGCGGTCTCGATATACATCTTCGCCTTTTTGCCGGGCGGCA
>CAZKRQ010000099.1:0-7102 GCA_964555125.1 uncultured Oscillospiraceae bacterium | reverse complement strand
ATGCGCGCGCGCCGGCGTTCGACGTGGCGCTGCGCACCCTCTCGCCGCAGTATATCCTCTGCGACGAGATTGGTCTTGCCGAGGATTACGCGGTGTTCTGCGAATGCGCGAAGAGCGGCGTGAGCCTGATCGCGACGGCGCACGCAAGCGGCCCGGGCGACCTGCTCGCGCGGCGAAATCTCTCGAAAATGCTCGACGCGGGGGCTTTTCATTTCGCCGCGCAGCTCGTGAACGACAGCGGGACGATTTATTTAAAAAGAATGTATAAGGTGGTATAGGGCATGAAATTCATCGGCGCGGTCTGCATTGTTGTCGCGGGATTCTTTTTGGGATACACCCGGCGCGCGGCGCAGGTCAAAAGCGAAAGGACGGTGTGGGCGCTTTCGCAGCTGTTCGGCGAGCTCGCGGACAGCATCGAATATCGAGCCCGCGCGCTCGGCGAGGTGCTGGACCTGCTGTGCGCGGCGGAAAAGTATGCGGCGCTCGATTTTCTCCCGGCCTGCTGCCGTCTGCGGGACGCGGGCGAGACGCTGCACGACGCGCTGTGCAAGAGCTTTCTCCACTCCGCCTGCGCGGCGTCCCTGAGCGGCGGCGAGCACGGCGAGGCGCTGGAGGTGCTGCGGGCGCTGGGGTGCGAGACCGATGTGCTCGCCGTGAACCGGCTGCGCGCCGCCGGGGAGCGCTTCGCCGGCTTTGCGCGCGCGCGCCGCGATGCGAACAGCCGCCGCGCAGGCTATTACGAGACGATCTATACCCTTGCGGGCGCCGCCGCCGCGATCGCACTGTTGTGAAAAGAGGAGCGAGGCAAAATGGATGTTGATTTTATCTTCAAAATCGCCGCGGTCGGCATCATTGTCGCCGTGCTCAATCTGGTTCTCAGCCGCGCAGGACGGGAGGAACAGGCCATGATGACCACCCTCGCCGGGCTTATCGTCGTGTTGATGATGATCGTCAGCAAGATCGACGAGCTCTTCACGACGATCAAAAGCGTTTTCGGCCTTTAGCGATGCAGGCGCTGATATTCAAATTCGTCGGCCTCACCCTTGTTACGGCGGTGCTCGGCCTGATTCTGCGGCAGCGCAGCCCCGAGCAGGCGTTTATGCTGACCGTCGGCTTTGCGGCCGTCTCGGGCGTCTATCTTCTCTCGGAGGCTGCGGCGCTGCTCGGCGATTTTCTCGATTTTGCCAACAGCGCGGTTGAGGAGAGCTTTCAGGTGGTCGTCAAATCCCTCGGGATCTGTCTGGTGACACAGATGGCCTGCGACACCTGCTGTGATTTTGGACAGACCGCCCTCGCGGGGCGTCTGGAGCTCGCCGCGAAGGTCGCCATCCTCGCCGTCTCGTTTCCGCTGTTCAGGCAGTTATTCGCGCTCATCGAGCGCCTTTTGTGAAGGAATATGAAGAGAAAGAGAACGCTTTGTCTGCTGATCGTCCTGCTTATTTTTGGTTTTGCCGCCGCGCCGGGCGCCTTTGCGCAGGACGGCGCGGACGCGGCGCGGGAATATGCCCGCAGGACGCAGGAGGATGCGCTTGCCGTCGCGCCGGATTCGGTGCGCGACTATTTTGAAGGGGCGGAGAGCGACTTTTCGGTGAGGGGAATTCTGGATGTAATTCTTGAAGAATTCTCCGATCTCAAGGCGCTGCTCTCGCTGCCGCTGAGGATTTTCGCAACTATGACGGCGATTATGCTGGCGTATGCGGTTGCCGCGAGCGTCGCGCCTGCGCGGCTGGGCGGGGCAACCGTCGCGGTGCGCGCCTGCTCGGGCGTCGCGGTCGCCGCGGGGGTGTCGTCGGGCGTGATGGCGCTGGTCGAGGAGGCGTTCGAGGTCATCTCGGCGGGCAGCTCCTTTTTGCTGGGGTTCGTGCCGGTGTATACCGGCGTTGTCGTCGCCTCGGGCGGCGCGTCGTCCGCCTCGCTGTACGGCGTCGCGCTTGTCGCGCTCTCGAACGTGATCTCGGGCACGATCGCGGTCATTTTGCGCCCCTTGACCGGCGTCATGCTCTGCCTCGCCATTGTCGCCGGCCTGTTTGACAGCGCATATTTCAGCCTGGTCGGCGCAATCAAACGCGCGGTGATCTGGGTCCTCGGCATTTCGACGACGCTCTTCACCGGCCTTGTCAAGCTGCAAAGCGTTATCGCCGTGCGCGCGGACAGCCTGACCCTGCGCTCGACCCGGTTTCTCGTCACGAGCTCTGTGCCGATCATCGGCGCGTCGATCTCCGAGGCGCTCGCCGCCGTTTCGGGCAGCCTGGGCGTCATCCGCAGCACCGTCGGCGTTGTCGGCATCGCGTCGGTCGGCGTGATCTTTCTGCCCGCCATTGTCAACTGTGTGCTGTGCAGCGCGGCCCTGTTCCTCTCTTCGGTTGTCGGCGAGATGGTCGGCGCAAGGGAGGTGGCGGCGACGGTCAACGCGATCCGCTCCTGTGTCGACGTGTTGACCGCGCTGCTTGCGTTTTTCTTTGTGGCGGTTGTCATTTGCACCGGCATCATCATGAGCGCGGGAGGGGTGAGCTGATGGAGTTTCTCAAAAATTTCGGCCTGATTCTCTGCACCTCGTCGGTGCTGTGCGCCCTGCTGAGCGTGTTGACGCCCGCCAGGCGGCTCGGCAAAACCGTTCGGATGGTGATTGGCGTATTTATGACCCTCGTGGTGGCTGGTCAGGTCGCCGCCGTCGATTTTGACGCGCTGGCCGCGTCGTTCGGCGACCCCGCCGCGGCGGCACCGCAGGAATCGCCGGATTCCTACGAGGCGCTGCTCGCGCGCGAGATCGAGGCGCGGGTCTCCCGCAGCCTGACCGACACCCTGACGGCGGCGGGCTTTACCGCCGTGCGCGCGGCGGAGGTTTCCGTTCATATCGGCGGGGAGGGCGGCATATATTGTGACAAGGCGTCGCTGTATCTTGCTGGCGGCGACCAAAGCAGCGAGGACAGGGCGCGACAGATCGTGCAGGAACAGTGCGGCTGCGAGCCCGAAATCTACTATGAATACTGAAAATAACGAAAAGAAAAAAATCTTGTCGCCGGATCTGCTCAAAAAGAAGCCCGGCCTGCTCATCTGCCTGTTCTGTCTTTGCGCCGGGCTGCTGATGATCGCGTTTTCGGGCGCGGGGGAGAAAAAAGCGGGCGGGGCGGCGGAATACGACGCCTGCGCCGACGAAGCGCTCAATCGCTATAACGAGCAGTTCATCGCGCAGACCGAGGCGAAGCTGACGGAATTTATTTCCCAGATCGACGGGGTCGGCAGCGCGCAGGTGTTTGTGACGCTCGAGACGGGCGTGCAGTATATTTACGCGACGCAGGAGAAGCAGTCGGGCGACAGCAGCTATTCGGACGGCGGCGCGGGCAGCAGAAAATCATCCAGCGAGACCAGCTTGACCATCATTGACGGCGAAAAGGGAGAAACGCCGGTTTTGCTCAAGCGGATCGAGCCGTCCGTTCTCGGCGTGGTGGTGGCGTGCGACGGCGCCGGCGACCCGGCGGTGCGCGAGGCGGTGACGCAGGCGGTGAAAACGCTCTGCGGCATTGGGGCCAACCGGGTCAGCGTAACCCAAAAAACTCAATAGAATAGCGGGGGAAATTATCGATGAAAACTTCCAAAGCATTGGTCAAAAAACAGCTGACGCTCGTGGCGCTGGTGGTGGCGCTGGCGCTGGCGGTCTATCTCAACTGGCAATTTGCAAAAACGGACAGGGACAACGGCCTGGTGCAGCAGGTGCTCGCGGGCCAAACGGGCCAGACCGAGCCCGCGGCGCCGGTTTCGGCCGACGGAGAAAGCGGCGAGGCCGACAGCGAGCCGCAGGGGGAGCCGACCGACAAATATTACGGAGAGGCGCTGTTTGTTTCCGCCGAGGAGGAATACGCCGAGGGGTACTTCGCCGAGGCGCGCCTAACGCGCTCTCAGACGCGCGACGAGGCGCTTGAAACGCTGGAGAAGGCGCTCTCCAAGACCGACCTGACCGAGGCGGAGAAAAACAACCTCACCGCCCAGCTCACCTCTACGGCCTCCTCCATCGCGATGGAGGGCGCGGCCGAGACCCAGATCAAGGCCAAGGGCTTCGCCGATTGCGTGGTGTTTCTCAGCGGCGACAAGGTGAAGGCGGTCGTCAAAGCGCCCGGCGACGGGCTATCCGCTGCCGAAGTTTCGCAGATTAAGGAGGTTCTGATCGACGCGTGCGGCGTTGAGGCGACAAATATCAATATTGTTGAGATTAAATAGTTGTATATTATTCATCAAAATGCTATAATCCTTTAAAAGGAGGAAGTTTTGATGGATATTGAAAACACATATCAAACTCCCGGAAACCTGAAGATTTCGCAGGAAGTGATCGCCTCGATTGCGAAATACGCGACGCTTGAGATCGAGGGCGTTGAGAGCGTATCGGCCGGAAATACCGGCGTAAAGGGGCTGATCACCAAGACCAATTATATCCGGCCCATCAAGATCGAGCTGCTCGACGAGGTGGTGAACGTCGAGATCAGTGTCATCGTCTGTTACGGCGTGAAGATCCAGCAGATCGCCCGCGCCGTGCAGGAGAACGTCAAAAACGCCATTCAAAGCATGACGGGACTCGCCGTAGCGCGTGTGGACATTGTGATCGCGGGGCTCGCGCTTCGGACCGAAACAGGCGACCGGCAGTGAAAAAGCAAAGCCCTCCGAATGCGTTTTGGAGGGCCTTGTTTTTGTGGCATAAAGAGAAGGAACTTTTTCTATGACCAGACGAGAATCACGAAAAACCGCGTTTACCCTGCTTTTCCAGCTGCCGGTCAACGAAATGGATTATGACGAGCTCATCGAGGTGGCCTCGGAGGCGGAGGATATTGAGATGGACGCGTTTTGCCTCTCCCTCGTGAGGGACACGATGGCGCATCTCGGGGAGATCGACGAGGCGATCAGGCCGCATCTCAAAAAGTGGTCGCTCGGCCGGCTGCCCAAGGTGTCGCTCGCCGTTCTGCGGTTGAGCTGCGCGCAGCTGTTTTATCAGCCCGACCTGCCCGACAGCGTCGTGATCAACGAGGCGGTCGAGCTGACGAAAACCTTCGGCGCCGACGATGAATACGCCTTTGTCAACGGCGCGCTGCGCAGCATCAACGAGGCGCGCAAGGCGGCCGGGCCGAAAGAGAACACGGCGAACGCATGATCGCCCTCGGTATCGACACAAGCAATTACGCGTGCAGCGCCGCATTGTTCGACAGCGGCGCGCACGCGTTGCTCGCGGCCGAAAAGCGGCTGCTGCCCGTGCGCGAGGGCGCGCTCGGCCTGCGGCAGTCCGACGCGGTGTTCGCCCAGGTCAGACTTTTGCCCGAGGTGCTGCGCGCGCTGTTCGAAAAGGCGGGGACGCTGCCCGGCCACATCGGCGCGGTCGGCGTGTCGGCGCGTCCGAGGCCGGTTGAGGGCAGCTATATGCCCTGCTTTCTCGCGGGCCGCGCGGCCGCCGCGTCGGCGGCGCTCTCGCTCGGCGTCCCGCTGGTCGAGACGACCCACCAGCAGGGCCATGTGATGGCGGCGCTGTACGGGACCGGCTTTGACCGGGAACAGGACAAGCGCTTTTTCGCCTTTCATGTTTCGGGCGGCACCACCGACGCGCTCGAATGCCGCCTGAGCGGCAGAAGGCTTGCGGTTTCGCAGCGCGCCACCTCCCTCGATCTCTTCGCGGGGCAGGCGGTCGACCGGGTAGGGGCGATGCTCGGCCTTGCGTTCCCCGCGGGGCCCGAGATGTCGCGCCTCGCCGCGTCGTCGTCGGCGCGCTCGTTTTTAAAGCCGGTGCTCAAGGAGGGCGGCTGCTGCCTTTCCGGGCTGGAGAACAAATGCCGCAAGCTGCTCGAACAGGGGGCCGCGCCGAAGGACGTCGCGCGCTATTGCCTGCTGTCGGTCGGCGAAACTGTCGCCGCAATGGCGGGGCGGCTGCGCGCCGGACAGGAAGAGAAGGATCTGATTTTTGCGGGCGGCGTGCTGTCGAGCGAGGTCATCCGCGCGCAGCTCGGCGCGCGGTTTCAAAACGGTTATTTTTGCGAGCCCGCCTGGCTTTCCGCCGACAACGCCGTCGGGGTCGCCCTATTGGCTTGCAGGGAGTTGGAATATTGAACAGAGAGAGCGTCTCGGTCAGCGCGCTCAACCGCTATGTGAAGGCGCTGCTGGAGACAGACGAGGTGTTATCCCAGATTTGGGTCGAGGGAGAGATTGCAAACCTCACGCTGCACCGCAAATCGGGGCATATGTATTTTTCGCTCAGGGACGAGGCGGCCAGCGTCAAGGCGGTCATGTTCCGCAGCTATGCCGAGCGGCTGCGCTTTGTGCCGGAGGAGGGGATGCGGGTCGTGGCCCGCTGCAAGGTGTCCCTGTATGAGCGCGACGGCGCGTTTCAGCTCTATTGCGAGGACCTGACGCCGCTCGGCGTCGGCACGGCGCAGGCGCAGTTGCAGGCGCTTGCGGAAAAGCTGCGGCGGGAGGGCCTGTTCGCGGATGAGCGCAAGCGCCCGCTTCCGCGGGACCCGAGGATCATCGCGGTCGTGACCTCCGCGAGCGGTGCGGCGGTGCGCGATCTGATCAACGTCGCGCAGCGGCGCAACCCGTTTGTGACGCTGCGGGTGTACCCGGTCAACGTGCAGGGAATTTACGCGGTTCGCTCGATGATTCGCGCGATCGAGATGATCAATCGGGACGGCGACGCCGACGAGGTGATCGTCACCCGCGGCGGCGGCGCGAAGGAGGATCTCTGGATTTTCAACGACGAGGCGCTTGTGCGCGCCGCGTGCACGCTGCGCGCGCCGTTTGTCTCGGCGGTCGGCCACGAGATCGACACGACACTGCTCGACTACGCCGCCGACCTGCGCGCGCCGACGCCCTCGGCTGCGGCGGAATTGGCCGTTCCGGTGCTGGCAGATTTGAAGGATTCCTTGGATGGACTGCGCGCGCGGCTCCATCGCGCGCTGGAAAGCGGACAGCAGGTGCGCCGCGCCGAACTGAGTCGCGTGTGCGCGTCGGTGGCACTGACCGCGCCCGGACAGGTGCTGCTGAAGGATCGGCAAATTCGGCTTGATCAGGCGGCGGAACGGCTGAAAAATGCCGCGTTTGCCGGTCAGGATCGCGCAAAGCGTCGCTTGGA
>CAZKRQ010000098.1:0-7125 GCA_964555125.1 uncultured Oscillospiraceae bacterium | reverse complement strand
GGGTTTCCAAAGGGGCACGCCCCTTTGGCGCCCGTGCGGGGCGCGCAGCCCCGCGACCTTATGCGGTCAGCGTTCGCCGGCTGACACAAGGGGGAGGATTTCCCGGTCGAGGAATGCCTCGACCGTCTCCGGCGTCAGGCTGTAAACCGTTTCGCCCACGGCGACGCAGACGCCCGCTTTGTTGCAGTCCTTCAGGCATCCGCTCGGCGACAGCTCGATCGTGTCCAGCAGTCCCCCTTTTTCCAACGCGCGTGACAGAGCGCGAAAAACGGCATAGGAACCCTTATTGGCGCAAGCGCCCTCAGAGCATACACGGATCTCCAGCATTTTTCCTCCTCCTGGCGAAGGCCGCCCCGGCCGTGATCTCGACGGTCGGATGCAGGAGCCCTTTCGCCGGCTTTGCAATCATTTAGAAAAACACAGCTTTAACCGAACATTTAAGAACGGAGTTGACCTGCGATGAGTTTATGTCAAAAATGCGGCGCGCAGATGCCGGAGGGGACGCTTTACTGCACCGAATGCGGTGAAAAGCTGGCCGGCGAAAAGGCCGGCCCCACGCCGCCGGAACAGGCCGCGAATAAAGACGGCGCGCAGATCAGCGTCGACACATCTTCGCGCAGAAAAAAGGAGCCGGAGGATAAAAAGGGCCCCTATGGGAGCTTTCGGTTTGCGCTTTCCCTGTTGCTGCTGCTCGTGCCCGGGCTCAATCTTTATCTGATTTTCCGCTGGGCGTTCGCGTGGGGCGTGAACATCAATAAACGCAACTTTGCGCGCGGCGCGCTGCTCGCGCTGCTCATCGCGGCGGTTTTGCACGGCGTGCTGCTCATTGTCTTTCCGCAGCTTCTCACATGGCTCGGCGCGCTTCGCATCAAATGCATTACCTTCCTGTATGGCGTCGCGTGAGGCCCGGACGCCCCATGCCGCGCTGATTTTCCAAATTATTAAGAGCGCGGCCGCCTGATAAGCGGCCGCGCCTCTTTCTCTTGCGGCAACACCGGCCGCAGACGCTGCCCGGGAGAAAGCGAAACGTCCGCCGTGCCCGCGAAGCAGGGCCGAGGACCGCAGCGGTCTTTGATAAAACACAGGGGCTTGAGAACGCAGCCGTCTCGATTTTCGCGCCAGCTTCGGCCGCTTAGTATCCTTATGGGACCGCTGCCCAAAGGTCTGCTTTCCTCAGCCCGAAGAGGAAACGGCTTGGCGCGCCCCGTCTCTGCGCGGCTCTGTAGCGGCCCGGCGCGCTGTTATTTCGCCGCTTTGCGAAGCTTGCCGCGCTCAGGCGACGACATGGATTTCCACACGGGAAAGAGAGCTCGCCCTGGTCTGGCTTTCATTGGAAAAATAGGTGAGGATCGCCGTGTCGCCGGGCTGCTTGCCGGTGATCTCAAGCCGGGTGATGCCATAGCCCTCGCCGGAGGTGCTGACACCCCAGTCGATCTCAACATAGTCGTAGAAATCCGCCGCGTCGATGTCGGCCATGTAAAAGACATAATAGCTCCAGCCGCTGTTGGAATAAGCGGTCAGCGAGAGGGTCGCCGTTTCCCCGACATGAATCGTCAGGCTCTCTTCGGATAAACGCGGCGCGGCATACTGCCCGTCGTTTTCGCCGGTGTAAAACTCATAGCCGGTTTGAATGCCGCAAATCGATTCCGCCGCGTATTCGAGATGGGGCAGCTCGGGCTCAAACGCCGTTTCGACCGTGCGCCCGACAACCTCGTCGTCAAATTCGCGCACCGCCTGCGAGAGCAGCGCGCCGTCCGCCGGGTTCCCGGCCACATCGAGGCGCTTCAGCGCGCGCCACTGCGCGGCGCAGGAGAAATCCTCGACCTCATTTTCCGACAGGTCGACCTCCTCGAGGCGGGTCAGGCCCGCGAGCGGCGCAATGTCCTCGATCTCGTTTTCGGCCAGATTTAGGCTTTCGAGCTCGGCGCAGCGCGCCAGCGGCGTCAAATCCCTCAGGCCGCAGTCCTGCGCGGTGAGCTGCACCAGCCCGCGCATCAGCCCGACGTCGTCCAGCGATTCGACCCGCGCGCCGTCGAGGTCGAGCGCCCGGATTCTTTCCAGATCGCTCAGATGAATGGGATCGGCCGCGCGCTTATCCATCGCCCGGCGGGCCGCCGTGTCGACGGCCGTGTCCTCGAGCGCGACGAGATAATCCCGCTCAAAGCTCCAGCCCCCGCGGTAGAGCTCGTCCACATCCTCGTTGGGCACGAGCAGAACATCCTGCTCGCCGCCGTCCAGCGCGAGCAGCGCGAGGCGATAGGAGAGATAGCGCGCGCTGCCGTCCACCTCCCGGTCGGCAAACCACGCGGTCAGCTCCGCCTCGTCGCGGTACGCCGAGAGCGCGCCGGCGCGCTCGATGTCCTCATCCGAAAACGCCTCCTGGGATCTCGCGACGTAATTCCAGCCCTCAAAAGCGTCGATCAGGTAATAATTCCCGGCCGGCCGGGTAAAGGGCTTGAGCAGGATAATCGCCAGCGCGACAGCAACCACCGCAACCGCCGCGAACCCTGCCAGAACCGCCCTTTTGTTGACCGGCCTGCGCGCCGGCTTTAACGCCGCCTGCACAAGCTGTGGCCGCGCCGCCTCCGCGCAGAATTGGCCGCAGCGGGCGCAAAACCGGGCCGTGTCGGAGAGCGGCGCCCCGCAATGCGGGCAGAAGCGCGCCGGCGGCGCGGCCCGCCGCTCCTCTGCCTGTGGGTTTTTGATTTCGTCCAAGAGTGATCTCCCTGCTTTCCCTGCTGATTTTATTCTTATTCTATCGAATCCCGCTTTTTTTGGCAACAGCCGCCCTCCCCGCTTGACATATGCGCAACTAGTTGCTATAATTTTGGAGACTAGTTACGAAAGGGCGGCTTATGGATTTCAACACCTTGATCGAAAGATTTTCGGCGACAAACGAGACGCGTCAAAAAGCGATTTTCAGCACCCTCTTCATCGCCGGGAATCGCCTGCAAACCCTCTTTGACAGCCGCATCCCCGCGCTGACGCTCAAGCAATTTATGCTGCTGTCCCTCGTCAGGCAGGCGGAGCGGCCGCCGACGCTGACCCGGCTGGGCGAGATGCTGGGCTGCTCCCGGCAGAATATAAAAAAGCTGGCCGTGATTTTGGAGAAAAAGGGATTTGTCACCCTTTGCCGCAGCGCGCGCGATCCCCGCGCGATCTGCGTATCCTCCACCCAAAAGACGCGGGATTTTTTTCAAAAGGAGTTCGCGGTGTATGAAAGCCAGCTGGCGTATCTCTTCGAGGTCTATACGGAGGAGGAGATTCGGACGCTGTTCGCGCTGATGGCGAAGCTGTACGCCGGCATTGACAATCTGGAGCGCAGAACGGCCGGAGCGCGCGGGGAGGAGAGAGAATGAACAGAGGGCTGGTTTTGGTGCAATCCAAATACGGCGCGGCGGAAAAATACGCCGCGATGCTGCGGGAGGAACTGCCCTGCGATTCGTTCGCGTTAAAGGCCTGCCGCGGGATCTCGCCCGGGCAATACGAGTGGATTATTTTCGCCGCCGGCGTCTACGCGGGCGGCCTCGCGGGCCTGCGCGCGTTCAAAAAATTTTACGCGCGCTGTTCCTGCCGCAGGCTCGCGATCCTGGTCGTCGGCGCGTCGCCTCATGATCCGGCGGCCTTCGAGCAGTTCAGAGCGCGCAACTTTACCGGCTCGCTGCGCGGCGTCCCCGCCTTTTACGGCCGGGGAGCGTGGGACGAAAGCCGCATGAGCCCGGGGGATCGCCTTCTCTGCGCCATGCTGCGCAAGGCCGTCGCGGCGAAGCCGGACGACTCGGTCGAGCCCTGGATGCGCGCGCTGTTGTCCTGCGCCGGGCAGGCCTGCGACTGGACGGACAGGCGGGAGCTGTCGGAGCTGCTTGCCTTCATCAGACAGGGCGGCTGACGGCGAAACGGCGCGGCGGGGAGGATTCGTATGAACGGATGCCCATTGCAAAAATGCATTGCGGCGGGCGCCGTCGAAAGGGCGAACCGGGACGGAAAGATATGCTTTTGCGGGGGAGAACCATCGTATGAAAGTTTTGTTGCACGATCTGGGGGAAGATTTTTTTCGGGATTTGGGCGGCGATTTTGAAGTGATCAACGCCGACGTCGCGGCGGCGCCATGCCAGGGCTGCTTTCGGTGCTGGACCCAAAACCCGGGGTATTGCGTGTATGCGGACGCGTTTCAGCACAGCGGCGCCGCAGTGGGGAACAGCGAAAACGTCGTGATCGTCAGCAGGCTTTGCTACGGCGGCTACAGCCCCCCGGTCAAGCGCTTTCTGGACAGGGGGATCTCCGACAGCCTGCCGTTTTTCACGATCCGAAAGGGAAAAACATACCATATCAACCGCTATCAGGCAAAGAAAGAGCTGACCGTGTATTTTTACGGTGAGTGCAGCGATTTTGAGCGCGAGACGGCCGAGGAATACGTGGCCCGCCACGCGGTCAACATGCAGGCGGCCCGCCACAGGGTGTTTTTTGCGCAGCGCGTCGAGGACTTTGAAAGGATCGGACGATGAGAGCCCTGATATTGAACGGAAGCCCCAAGAGAAAAAGCAGCGCCTCAAAGCTTCTCGGCAGAATCCTCGGCCTGCAATTGACGGGCGTCGACGTGTCGCACGCTTCTCTGCGGGCGGAAAGCGAGTACCCGAAGATTTTGCAGCAGCTCAGGGAGATCGACCTGCTCGTCATTGCCGCCCCCCTGTATGTGGACGGGATCCCCTCCCACCTGCTCGTGTTTTTGCAGCAGGCCGAGCGCTTTTGCAGGCAGAACGGCTGCCGGTTCACTCTGTACGCCGTCTCCAATAACGGGTTTATAGAGGGCAGCCACAACAGGACCCACTTGAAAATGTACGAGTGCTGGTGCAGACGGGCGGGGGTGACATGGGGCGGCGGCCTCGGCGTCGGCGGCGGGGAGATGTTCCATTGCCTGGCGGTGTATTATCCCCTTGTCTTCGCCGCGCTGATCGCCGTCAACCTTGTAAAATACGCGTTGGGTTCCCCGGCTGCGCCCTCCGACTGGCTGCCCCTCGCCGAGAATATCGGGATCTACGCGCTCTTTAACTGCGGCGTATTTTATAGCGTGGCCCGGCTGGCCACAGGGATGCGGAAGCTTCAAAAAATGAAAAACCGCTATACCCGCGTGATGATCCCGGCGTTTTTGTTTATCCCGATGGCGGACCTTTTTATGGCGCTTTCCGCGCTGTGCAACGGAAAAAATATCTTCAGGCTGCTGAAGCGGGACCCCTGTGCCCGCGGCCCGGCCTCCGGGCGGACAGGCGGGGATTGAGCGCGGATTCCGGTCCGCCGCGCCCCTTTGCGGCCGTCCCGCCGAAAGGGCCCGCAGGGCGCAGCTTCAGCCCTTCCCGTTTTTATTGCGTCCGGCGCGCGTCTGTGATAAAATATTCGGTAAAAGATCAATCGGGAGGGGCAGCCAAGCCATGCAGAACAAAAACGCCTTTATTTTTGAACATCCGCTGATTCAACACAAGATCTCCCTGCTGCGGGACAAGAACACGTCGACCAAGGATTTTCGCGAGCTGGTCGACGAGATCGCCATGCTGATGGTGTATGAGGTCACCAAGGATTTTCCCCTCAAAGAGGTGGAGATCGAGACGCCGGTTGCCGTGACAAAAGCGAAGGTGTTGACCGACCGCAAGGTCGCGCTCGTGCCGATTCTGCGCGCGGGGCTCGGCATGGTCGCCGGGGTGCAGCGCCTGCTGCCCAACGCCCGCGTCGGCCACATCGGGCTCTATCGCGACCACGACACCCATATGCCGGTGGAATATTACTGCAAGCTGCCGGACGACGTCGCGGAGAGCACCGTGATCGTTCTGGATCCGATGTTCGCCACAGGCGGCAGCGCGACGGCGGCCGTGCAGTTCCTCAAGGATCGCGGCTGCAAGGATCTGCGCCTTGTCTGCCTCGTCGCGGCGCAGCCCGCGATCGACAAGATGAGCGCCGAGCACCCCGACGTGCCCATCTATTGCGCCGCGCTCGACGAGCGCCTCAATGAGAACGCCTATATTGTGCCCGGCCTCGGCGACGCGGGCGACCGCATTTTCGGCACCAAATGACCCGCGCGCCGTCGCGGACAGGCCCGGGATCAGCTTCGGGAGAAAAGAGCGCCCGGCAATAGAAGAAAAACAGCCGCTTGCGGCTGTTTTTTCATGTGCAGGCGCTGCAATTGACACAGACGGCGCCGGGGCGTACACTGAAAAGAAAAGTGGCGAAGGGAGGCAGCGCGATGGAGCGATACGCGCTCAAAGACGAGGCCTATATACCCATCCGGCGCGGCGGCGCGGCCAGCTATGGGGGCAGCCAGATGTGGTTTGACCGGCATTCACGCGCGGCGCGCGAGCGCGCGATACAGGGCTGGGGCTGCGGCATCGTCGCGGCCTGCGACCTGCTTCTCTATCTCGCGCGGCAGGACAACAGCCATGCGACCGCGCTCAACGCCTCCCTTGCTCGGGCCCCTGAGCTCGACGCGGCGGCTTATCTCGAATATCTCAAGGCTTTCGAGCGCCGGTTCTGTCATGTATGGGAGCCGTTTGGCATTCTCGGCGCCGGTCTGGCGCTGGCGATCGACCGCTATTTTCATGCTTATGGCCTGCCCTACCGCGCGCGGTGGCGCGCGGTGACAAAGAGCGAAACGGCGCGGCGGCGCGCGGCGCAGATGCTGAAAAGCGATATACCCGTGATTCTCTCCCTGCCGCCGGTTTTCACCAGGCGCGGCGCGCTGCACCTCTATCGCGAGCACCCCGCCGCCGAGGGGGCGCGTGAGCGCGCGTTGCAATACCGCGCGTTTGGGGGGCATTTTATCACGGCGACCGCGCTGGAAACCGATCCGATGGGCCGCCGCATCCTGACCGCCTCCTCATGGGGCAAAAAATACCGGCTGGACATGGATGAATACGAGCGCCACGCGCATACGCCCGCCGGTCTGCTCGCGTGCGGCCTGGTCGAGGTCACGCCGCTGAGCGGTCCGCGCCGCCCCGCCAGGGTCACGGTAGGGCTCTCGGGAAGATACGCGCCGCAGGCCGATGAGGAAAAATAAAAAGGTGCGCCGCAATATTCGGACGCCCTCGTCGTCGCTCGTCGTCGCTCGTCGTCGCAAAGTCCGCTTAGCTCCGTTTCCCC
>CAZKRQ010000097.1:0-7210 GCA_964555125.1 uncultured Oscillospiraceae bacterium | reverse complement strand
TTTGAAAAATCCTGTTTCTTTTTCTTTGCCGCTTCTTCAACAGCCCAGGCAAAGTCTTCCTTTGTCACAAAATCCGGCAATCGGATGATAGAAATAAATTTCATATCATCTTTTCTGTGATAATCGATCCCTTTCGTATCTTCCTGCCACCAAAACCCCTCTAACGGAGGGACGACATATTCAAAAAAGCCCTCTATTTTATGCGCCCCCTTATGACTCATCTTAATCGTATAGGCAACGCCGTACAGCAAGCCGATCGCGTTCTTATACTCTCCGCTTTCATCGTTCGGGTTGCCCTGCCCTCTCACCGCAATATAATTCATTGCGGGGATTTCCACAATACCCGGCTTATTCCCCGGCATATAGAATTCCCTATACTCTTTTTTATAATCAAAAGCCATCTTTTTTCTCCTCTGCAAATTTGGATTATCGCTCTCACGGGCATTTCTCTGAAAGCGCCATGCCGCGTCCGGAGAAAAAAAGGCAAGGCAGGCCGTTGTGCTCCGCCACGCCCTTTGCTTTCTTATAACGACATATCCGTCGTTTTTTCTTCCTCCGGGCGCCGCGCCGTCTCCGCCTGTCTGAGCGCCGCCGCCATTTCCTTATACTTCTCATAACCGACAAGCCGGTTGAGCAGCGCCAGCAGCGCGTTGGTCGACAGCCGCGACGGCAAATTCGCGGCCCGCAAAAACCGCGCCCGCCGCTCCCGCGCGCCCGCGCTGCCGCTCAGCCCGTCCTCAAAGAGATCGGCGGCCACGATTTGCCGCCGCTGCCGCGCCTCGCTCTCCTCCCGCGGCTGCGAGCGCAACGCGTCGCGCAGCGCCCTTTCCACCGCCTCGGCGGGCGCGCCCTCGACGCCCAACAGCCCCGCTTTGCCCGGGTGCGCCTTGCGGCGCTCCTTGCCCTGAAACTCGGGCAAATAGGCGTGGACGACATTCTCCCGGCCCGCGATGTCCGCGACAAAATTGCGTATGCGGAAGCCCGCGTCGTCGCTGTCGGTCAAAAGCAGCAGCCCGGTCTCCTTTCCGAGCCGGCGCAGCAGCGCCTGCAATTCCCGATCCTTATAAACGTTAAAGCCGCCCGTCGTCAACACCAGGCCGTCCACAATGTTCTCGAGCTTGATGCGGTCGTATTTCCCCTCCACGATCACGGCCCTGCTTGTGTGGATCATGGCCGCCTCCGCAGCGCGCAAAGCAGCCGCGCGACCCCTGCCTCGAGCAGGATGCGCCCGTCGACAACAGAGGATTTTAGCCGCAAATCGAGCTCGCTGAGAATCAGGATTGCCTGCTCGAGCTGCGGCAGGCCGAATTTTGTGCAGCGCTCGTAGGCAATCGACACCTTGCGGTCCCCTTTTTTATACGCGAACAGTTCAAAGAGCTGCTTTTCGCTTTTCTTCTGCTCTCGCGCGAGACGCGCGCGATAATAGTTGATAAACGCCGTGTTGAGCACGGCCGTAATCATCAGCGGCGCGGTTCGGTCGTCCAGCATCGCGCTCAGCAGCGCCATCGCGCCCGCAGTGTCCCCTCTCTCTATCTTCGAGAGCATGTCGTAAACACCCGCCTCGGTCGTGCGCACACAGAGCTCGTCGACCGCCCCGATCGTGATCTCGCCGTAATCGCAGGCCGCCGCGAGCTTGTTCACCTCGTTGCTGATGAGCATGAGATCGTCGCCGCAAAGCTCCGCCATCCGCTTCGTGACGCTGTCCCGCGCCGTGCAGCCCGCGCGCTTGATGAGCGCGGCGATATAGTTCTCCAGCTCATAGCCCTTCTTCGCGCTCACCTCAACAAGCGCGCTGTCGGGGCACAGCGCGACAAACTGCTCGGTCTTTTTCCCGATCGAAAAGCGGTCGTCGTCGCTGAACTGCTTGAAAACGACCGTCGTTCCCTGCGGGATCTCCGCGATCAGGCCGGAGAGAAGCTTGACGCGCGCCGCGCTCAGCGAGCCGAACTGGCAGTTGTCGAACAGGATCGCGCGGCCGGCCCCGCCGAACGAATAGGTCATAAAGGGCTGCTCGATCTCCTGCTCGGCGCTCTTCGCCGTGTCAAAGCGCCACACCTCGCCGTCCTCGCCGACCGCCGCGCGCAGAATCGACGAGACACAGCCGTCGATCAGGAACTCATCGCTGCCCGCGACATAATAGAGGGGCTTGACCCCCTCCTTCAGTGCGGCCCGCAAATTTTTATCCGTCAGTTTTCGCATTTACTCCCTCACCGCGCGCACCCTTCCGCCGCGCAAAATATAAACTGTCAAATTCCCTGCGTCCTCCGCCGTCAGAAAGCTGCGCGGGTGGGCCAGAACATCCTGCCGCATCTCGCCGCCCGGCTCGCGCGCTGTCATCGAAAAGCTTCCCCATCGGTTTTCCGGCGGCGTCAGCCAAAGCTCCGCGCCCGCATGGGCGAGCCGCAGCGCGCCGTCGCCCGCCAGCTCCACCCGCAGCCTGCCCAGATGCAACACAAAAGGCTCCTGTCGCAGATCAAACGCGCCGCAAAACGCCGCGTAGCGCACCAGCTGGCCGCCCTTTGCCAGCGATTCCGCCGCCGACTCGACCTCTTCGCCGAGCTCTGCGGCTATTATAACATAATCCGCCTCTCCGATAAACCGGCTTTTGAGCCAGCTCTCCAAATAAGGGCCCTCCTCCGCGCGCAGCGCATAGAGAACAACCGCGCACCGGCCGTTGGCCGAGATCGCCGCGGCGCTGTCTTCATACAGCAAAACGCGGACGCTGTCCTTGCAGAGCAGCGCCTGCGCGCCCATCCCCGCCAACAGCACCACCGCCGTGCACCCGGCGGCCAGACGCAAACGCAGCTTTCCGCGCGGCGCGGCGGCCGTCAAAATCCCGAGCACGGTCCCGCACAGCACCGCGACGCGCATCCACGCGCGGGAGGTGCTCACCGCCGCAAAGGGCAGCGCGGAGAACAGGCGCGCGACCGACACGATCAGGCGCGCCAGCAGACCGCAGATAAAACCGCTCGCGCCCGCCAGCACGGGGACGGGCAGCACCGCCGTAAAGAGACAGACGCAAAAAGCCGAAATCATCATCGGCTGCACGAGCAGCAGCACCGGCAGATTCGCGAGCGGCGAAACCAGCGAAACATCCATCCCAAACGCCGTCAGGACCGGCAGCGTCACGGCGTTGACGCAAACCGTCGCGCCGGCAGACTGCGCCAGCGCGCCGCGCAGGAATACATCCTTCCCCGCTTTGCCGCGAGCCCGCCCTCGGTCGCGCAGCCGCCGCAGCACAGCGGGCTGCACCGCGCACAGCGCAAAGCAGCAGCCAAACGAGAGCAGAAAGGACAGCGTCCCCGCCGTGCGCGGCGAGAAAACCAGCAAAATCAATGCGGCGGCGCTCATGGAGGTCAGCGGATCGGTTCGCCGTTTCAGCAGGTCGCCCAAAATCGTCGCGCCGCACATCACGACCGCGCGGACGACCGACGCGCCGGCGCCGTACACAACAAAGCACATCGCCGCTCCCGCCGCGCAGAGCGCCGCGCGAAGCCCTCCGGGCAGGCGCAGACGGCGCAAAAGCCGGTAAAGCCCCATGAGCAGAAAGGTGATGTGCAGGCCGGAAATCACGAGGATGTGCGAGATGCCCGCGCGGGAAAACTCGGTCTTCAGCCGGGATGTGAGCACGGATTTGTCGCCGGTGATCACGGCCGCCGCGACCGCCGCCTGCTCGGAAGCGAGCACACTCTCTATCGAGGCGCGCATGGTCTCGCGCAGCCGCGCGCCCAGCGACAGCAGCGCGTCGGTGCCCACCGCATCCGCCTCGCCCAGCAGCTCGGCCCGCAGCAGCAGGGTTTCCCCGATCTCCGATCTCTCCCGCTCACAGAGCGAAAGGCGGGCCTCCACACGGTCGCCCACGCGGAGCTCCGCCTGAATCGGAAGAGAGAGCAAGACCTCCACGCCCCGCTCGCCGCGCCCGTCTGCGCGGGTCAGCCCCGCCGTGACATAGCGGGCGGTCTCATAGCTGCGCACCTCGCGCACCACCAGCACGCATTCCGCCGTCCTGCCGCACAGACGCCGCGCGCAGCGCTCCTTATAAAAGGTATCCGCGCTCAGCAGCAAGCAGGCGAGCGCGGCGCCGGCCAACACGAGCACGAGGCGGCTCGCTTTCTTTTCTCTCAGCGCAGCCGCCAGCGCGGCGGCCGCAAAGAGCGCCGCGAAAGCGGCCGAACCGGCGGGCCAAAAAACACAAAAGACCGCCAGCGTCAGCAGAAAGCTCATCCCAACTGATGCCAGCGGTCTTTTCATCGCCCTGTATCCTCTATTCCGAATTGTGTCCCGGGTGCAGCAGCGGCTCCCGGCAGGAGCCCTCGCCCTGCCGGAAAGCGGCCTGCGACAAAATGGAGCTCGGCCGCCCCAACAGGCCCCGGCAGCCTGTCAGACAACGCCGCCGAAGGCAACCCGATGTCTCAATCGGCAAAATAGTCCTTCGTGTTAAAGGTCGGCAGAACCTCGAGATAGAAGATGTCCTCTCTCTCGCTCGCGACGCCCTCGGCGAGAACGGCGGCCTTGCCGACAATCTCGCCGCCCGCCTTGCCGACGATGCTCTCGAGCGCGTAGAGCGACCCGCCCGTGCTGATGACGTCGTCCACGATGAGGACCTTTTTATCCCGGATATACTCCATCTCGTGCGCGTCGAGATAAAGGGTCTGCTTGCGGGCGGTCGTGATCGACTGCACCTCGACGCAGACAGGGTCCTTCATATACAGCTTGCTCATCTTGCGGCAGGCGACATACTGCTTGCCGCTCTGGCGCGCCATCTCATACGCGAGGGGGATTCCCTTGGCCTCGGCGGTGACGATCACGTCAAAGTCGGGCGCCTTGGCCAACAGCTCCTTCGCGCACGCGACGGTCAGCTCCACGTCCGAAAACATGATAAACGCCGCGATCGACATCACCTCGTTGACCTTGCAGATGGGCAACCGGCGGGTGAGACCCGCCACCTTCAGTTCATATGTTTTCTCGTTCATATTCCTTTTTTCTCCTCAAATAAGTTCATATTCAGCCCGGGGGCCATGAGAGATTTCGCTGCGCCAAAACGTGAAAATGCAGGTGCTGCACGCTTTGGCCCGCCTGTTCGCCGGTGTTGGAGACGACCCGAAAGCTCTCCAGCTTCTTTTTCCGCGCGATGCGGGCAATGACCTCAAAGATATGCGCGACGATCCCGCTGTTGTCCGCGGTGATTTCGGCGCAGCTCGCGATATGCGCTTTGGGAATCACCAGAAAATGCACGGGAGCCTGCGGGTCAATGTCGTTGAACGCGAGCACGCTGTCATCCTCATAGATCGTATCGGACGGAATCTCGCCGCTCACAATCCTGCAAAATAGACAATCCACTGTTTAACCCTCCGTTCCTGCGCCGCAAACGCGGTTTTTTGTCCTGTACCCTCTGCATTGTAGCACAGTCGGCGACGCTTTTGCAATCAGCCGAGCTGCTCCTTGACGATGCCCGCGACCGCCGCGAGCGCCTCGCCGAGCTTCTCCGCGTCCTTGCCGCCCGCCATCGCGAGGTCGGGCTTGCCGCCGCCGCTGCCGCCGATGAGGGCAGCAGCCGCCTTGACGACCGCGCCCGCCTTGACGCCGCGCTTGACCGCCTCCGCGCCGCACGCCGCGCACAGCGTGACCTTCCCGCCGTCCACGCAGGCGAGCACCGCCACAACCGACGGCTTCGAGGCCTTGAGGGTATCCGCCATGGTCTTGAGCGCGTCGGCCTTCGCGCCCTCGACGCGCGCCGCCATGACGGTCAGGCCCTCCACCTGCACCGCGTCCTTTTCGAGCTCCGCCGCGGCGCTCGCCGCGAGCTTTTCGTTCAGGCGGGCCGTCTCCTGCTCGGCCGCCCTGAGCGACGCCGCAACGGCCGCCGCCTTCGCGGGCAGCTCGTTGTAATTGGCGAGCTTGAGCGCCGCCGAAGCGCCGTCGAGCAGCTGCCGCTGCTCCGCGAGCAGCTCGAGCACGCCGAAGCCGGTCGTCCCCTCGATGCGGCGCACGCCCGCCGCGACCGATGACTCGGAGAGGATCTTGAACAGCCCCAATTCGGCGGTGTTGTTCACATGCGTGCCGCCGCAGAACTCAATCGAGAAATCCGTCACATCGATGACCCGCACCGTGTCGCCGTATTTTTCGCCGAACAGCGCCATCGCGCCGAGCTTTTTGGCCTCCTCGAGCGGCATGACCCTGTGGGCGACCGGGATCGCCTCGAGGATTTTTTCGTTGACGAGCGCCTCTGTTTTCGCGATTTCCTGGGCCGTCATCGCCTCGTAATGCGCGAAGTCAAACCGCACGCGGTGCGGGTCGACATAGGAACCGGCCTGGTGCACATGGTCGCCGAGCACCGCGCGCAGCGCCGCCTGCAACAGATGCGCCGCCGTGTGGTTGCGCATGGTCGCGCGGCGGGTCTTTTCGTCGACCGAGGCCGTCACCGTCTCGCCGACCTCCACCATGCCGGCGGTCACAACGCCCGAATGGATGAAAAAGCCCTCGTTCGCCTTCTGGCAGTCGTCGACGCGCACCGACGCCGCCCCGGCGCGCAGCGTGCCGGTGTCCCCGACCTGGCCGCCGCTCTCGGCATAAAACGGCGTTTTGTCGAGAATGAGCTTGACCTCGTCCCCCTCGCTCGCCGTGTTCACGATCTCGTTGTCCACCACGAGGCACATGATCTTCGCCTCGCCGGAAAGCGCGTCATAGCCGGTGAACTCGGTCGGCCGGACATTGAGCCCCTTGAACAGGTCGCTCTCCCAGCTCACCTTTTTCTTCAGTGTATCCGCGCGGCCGCGCTTTTTCTGCTCGGCGAGCTCGGCCTTAAAGCCCTCCTCGTCGACCGCGAAGCCGCGCTCGGCGGCGATTTCCTTGGTCAGGTCGATCGGGAAGCCGTAGGTATCGTTGAGCTTAAACGCCTGCGCGCCCGGCAGCACCCGCTCTCCCTTTTGCTGCATCTCGTCGAGGATGTCGCTGAGCAGCTGAGAACCGGCGTCGATGGTGCGCGCGAAGTTCTCCTCCTCCGACTGGATCACGCGTGTGATATACTCGCGGTTTTCATTGAGGTTCGGGTACGCCGTCAGGTTCTCGTGGATCACCGTCTGCGCGAGCTCGGCCAAAAACGGGCGCTCGATGCCGAGCAGGCGGCCGTGGCGCGCGGCGCGGCGCAGCAGGCGGCGCAGCACATAACCGCGCCCGTTGTTGGACGGGCCGACGCCGTCGCCGATCATGA
>CAZKRQ010000096.1:0-7211 GCA_964555125.1 uncultured Oscillospiraceae bacterium | reverse complement strand
GCCGTGGGTCGCGCCGCTCGGCATCAGTTTTTTCACCCTGCAGGCGATCGGCTACGTCATCGACGTCTATCAGGGGCGGCTCGCGCCCGAGCGGGATTTCGTGACCTTCGCGCTGTATATCAGCTTTTTTCCCCAGGTGTTTTCCGGCCCGCTCAACCGGGCGGCGGATATGCTGCCGCAATATCGCGAGGCGCGCGGCTTCGATTACGACAACGTTCGGGAGGGCCTGCAGCGCATCCTGACCGGGCTTTTCAAAAAGATCGCGCTCGCCGACGCGCTCGCCGTGCTTGTCGACGGCGTCTACGGCAATCTGCGGGAGTATATCGGCCTCACCCTCGTCATCGCGGTCGCCGCGTTCGCGCTGGAGCTTTACTTTAATTTTTCGGGCTATTCCGACATCGCCATCGGCGCGGCGCGCCTGTTGGGATATGCCTTGCCCGAAAACTTTCTTGCCCCCTATTTCGCGACCAGTTTTTCCGGCTTCTGGAAGCGCTGGCATATGTCGCTGACCGGGTGGTTCAATCACTATCTGTTCATGCCGCTGGTCTGGTCTCGCTGGGCAAACAAGCTGCTATACGGAAAAAAGTGGGAGGAGCACAAGCCCCATTTCGCCCTCAATCTGCTCATCGTGTTTTTCGTCAGCGGCCTGTGGCACGGCGCGGCGTGGACCTTCGTCGTCTGGGGCCTGCTCAACGGACTGTTCCGGCTTGTGGAGGAGGCGATCGAGGCGAGGAGGCCCCGCGAAAAAGCGCGCAGGGAGCCGCCGCTCGCCGCACGGCTCGCGCGCAGAGGGGTGGTCTTTCTCCTCTTTTCTCTGTCCCTCGTCTTTTTCCGCGCGGACAGCTTTTCCGACGCGATGTATGTCTTCCGCGCCTTTTTCAGCTGGGCGCCGCTGGGGGTCGTGCGGGAACAGCTGTGGCATCTGTCCAGCAACGGCATCACGACCAGCAGCACCTATATGGCGATCTTCTGGGGCGGTCTCGCGCTCTCGCTCGCCGTCGCCGTGTGGTTTGACGCGCGGCTCAACCGCTCGCTGCTGCGCGCGCCGAAAACGCCGCTGACCAATCCCGTCGCGAGCTTTGGCCGCACGGGCCGCTGGCTTCTCTATTGGTTCATGGGCCTTTCGGTCCTGTTTTTCTACTTTATCGGCCTGACCGGCCAGCGCGGCAACGCGTCCTTCATTTATTACGGCTTCTGACAGGCAAGGAGGTTTTATGCAGCTCACGTCCCCCCTCTTTTTGCTTTTTCTCGCGGCAAGCGCCGCGATCTATCTGGTTCTGCCCGGCCGCTTGCAGCCGCCCTTTCTTCTCGCGGCCAGCTATGTGTTTTATTTCTGGGCGCTGCCGCGCGCCGGGGTCGCGCTGCCCGCGCTGACCCTGATCGTCTACGCCTGCGCGCGCCGGATGTCGGCCGCGAAAACAAAAAAAGGCCGCAAGGGCGCGCTGCTCGCCGGCATTCTTCTGTCTCTCACGGCGCTGTTTGTCTTCAAGTACTTTGATTTCTTTGTTGCGCAGCTCTCGTCGCTCCTAGCCCTGCTCGGCGTGCAATGGACGGCGCCCGCACTCGGGCTTTTGCAGCCGTTGGGCATCAGCTATTTCACCCTCGCCGCGATCGGCTATCTCGTCGATGTCTGGCGCGGGAAGGTGGCGTGTGAAAAAAATCTGATCGTATTCGCGCTGTTTCTCGGCTTCTTTCCCCAGATCGCCTCCGGCCCGATTCCCCGCGCGGCGGAGCTCCTGCCCCAATACCGCCAAACGCACCGCTGGGACGCCGGCCGCGTGGTCGCCGGCCTACAGCGCTTTCTGACCGGCGCGTTTATGAAGCTGGTTCTGGCCGACGGGCTGGGCCGGATCGTCAACGGCCTTTACGCCAACGCCGCGCAGCTGGGCTGGCTGACCGCTGCCGCCGCCGTGTTCGGCTTTTCGTTTCAGCTCTACTGCGACTTTGCGGGTTATTCGTCGATGGCCGTCGGCGCGGCCCTGATCCTCGGCGTTCGTCTGCCCGAAAACTTCTACGCGCCGTTTCGGGCCCTTCGATTCAGCTCGCTGTGGAATCGCTGGCACGTTTCGCTGACCGGCTGGCTGCGCGACTATGTTTATTTCCCGCTCGGCGGCTCGCGCAGAGGTGAGCTGCGGCAGGTTCTGAATATTCTGGTGGTCTTTCTTCTCAGCGGCCTGTGGCACGGCGCAGGCGTGACCTTCCTTGTCTGGGGGCTCGCAAACGGCGCCGCGCGCGCGGCGGAAAAGCCTGTTCTCGAGGCGAAGGCCCTCCTCTTCGGGAAGGACAGGGCCGCGAACCCCACCCGCGTCGGCGCGGCGCTCTGCCGGCTGGCGAATTATCTTCTGTTCAGCGCGCTCTTTGTCTTTTTCCGCGCGCAAGGCCTTGGGCAGGCGGGCAGCGTCCTCGCCGGTCTTTTTCGGCCGCAAAGCGCCCGCGCGGCCCTCGAACAGATCCGCGCGGCCGCCGTCGCCGGTCTCGCGCAGACGGCGGATTTCACGATCCTCTATTTTGCCGCGCTGCTTTTCGGCCTCGTTCTGGTCTGGCGCTTTGACCGCCGCATCGACCGCGCCTATCTCGCGGGCCGGCCCGACAACAACCCGCTCGGCCAGATCAGGAGCGGCAAAGCGCGCTGGGCCCTGTATTGGAGCATGGGCCTTCTGACGGCGCTGTTCTGGTTGGTCGCCAACGCGTCGGGCGGCACACTCTTTATCTACAACGGCTTTTAAGGGGGCGGCGGAATGAAAGCGTTTTTGAAAAAGCTCTGCCTCTATTTCGTCCCGTTTTTTGCGGCCGTTTTGCTCTTTTACGCCTTTGAACCGGCGGACTACTGGAACCTGCGCGGCAACAGCGCCTATATGTCCCGCGCCGTCCACGCCGCCCGGGTCGTGCAGCTCGAGCATCCCGAGCGCATCGTGCTGGGGGATTCGCGCATGGCCAATGTCAACGAGGGCTACCTCGAGCAGATCACCGGCGAGGACTGGTGCGTCATGGCCTACGGCGGCGCAACCCTGCATGAGAGCATCCAGCAGTTCTGGTATGCCGCCGCCCGCACACAGCTCAAGGAGGTCGTGTTCGGCGTGACCTTTTACACGGTCAACGACAACCACCTCGCTTCGGGCCGTCTGGACACGGCGCTCGAGCTCGCCGATCATCCGCTGCGCTATCTCGGCGATTTTCAGCACTGGGCCGAGGCGTGGGACGGCGTCAAAACCGCGCTGCGCAACGGGCTCTCCGCGCTGACCGGCGACGAATCCCTGCGCATCACGGCCGACGACCCCTCCTCCCTGACCCAGACCTTTGTCCCCCCGCAGGAATACAACAACGAAGGGTATCGGGTGGATCTCTACGATTACTCCAACATCATATGGGATCAATGCACGAACTAAAAGGGCGCGGGGGAGTATCTGGCGCAGCTTCAGGAAATAATAGATTACTGCGGCCAGAACGGCATTGAGAAGACCTTTGTGATCCCCGCGTGCAACCGCGTGATCTGGGATCGGGTGATCTATCCGCTCGGCATTGATTTTTATATCGATCTTTACAAGGACTATCTCAAATCCCATGCAGCGGTTTATGACATGGAATTTTACAGCGAATACGCCGAAAACGACAACAATTTTCAGGACGGCTTCCACTTTGTTCTTGAGGAAAAGCTGCGCATGACCCGCATCTTCTTTGCCGGTGAGGAGAGCGAATACTGTATGCGCACCACGCCCGAGACCTATCTCGCGCTCAGGGAGAGCGGCTGTCTCGACGCTTATATCGCGCAGTATATGACCTCGGACAAAATCCCAACGGCGGGATAAGCTCGCTTCGCGCCGCCGCAGGCCGCCCATTGCCCGCGACGGCTTTTATTCTGCAAAACCGCCGGTGCGCCATTCCGCCGCGCCCCCTTTTTCGGAAAGGGTCTCGCCCTGCGGCGATTTGTCTTTTTCGGCCCTGTCGCTGCCAAATAAAATTTTCTCTCTCAGATTTTAAGCGGCCCGCCGCGCTCTCAGTCCCTACCGCCACGCTCTATGACCCTCTGCTTCGCAAAGCGGATCGGTCGCTTCGTTTTCTTATCGCAAGGCCGGTAGCGGCGGGGATTTTCTTTCCCGCTTTCCTCCGGCGCGTCTGTCGGGGAGGCGAGCAAAATTTTTTTTTGCAAAGGGGTTTACAAAACAATTGTTTGTATGTTATGATAGCGACATAAACAATTGTTCCAGAAGGAGGGGTCGCATGAGCGAAAAAAAAGAATTGCTGTTCCGCTATCTTGTTGAAAACAGCTTTGACACGCCGCCCTCTGTCCGCGAGCTGTGCGAGGCGCTCTCGATTAAATCGACCTCTCATGTCCACAAGCTGCTTCACGAGCTGGAGGACGAGGGACGCATCACGATCAACAAGGGCAAGCGGCGCAACATCTCTCTCGCCAACAAGGGGCACGGCGTCAGCGTTCCGCTGCTCGGCAGCGTAGCCGCGGGCATCCCCATCCTCGCACAGGAATCGCTCGAGTGCTTCATCACCTTTGACAGCCCCTACTCCGATAATTCCGACCTGTTCGCGCTGCGGGTGCAGGGCGAGAGTATGATCAACGCGGGGATCCTGGACGGCGACATCGTGATCGTGCGCCGCACGCCTACGGCAAATGACGGCGAAATCGTCGTCGCGCTCGTGGAGGATGAGGCGACGGTCAAGCGCATTTTTCGCCACAAGGACGGCATCGAGCTGCGCGCCGAGAACCCAGATTTTTCCCCCATGTTCTTTCCCAATGTTTCGGTGCTCGGCAAGGTCGTCGCCAACCTGAGATATTACACCTGAATCGCTCCGGCAGCTTTTCTTTAATTTGTTTTGCGGGCGGCGCCGGGGTATCCTTCCCGGGAGCGGGCTCCGGCCGTGCGCGGAGCAATTGCTTTCCAAATAAAAAATAGCGCGCGCTGCGCGCTGTTTTTGGCCCGTGTAAGAACAAAGGTTCCCAAAGAACGGCAGAACAACGCCGCGCGGTGAAGCCGCCCGCGGGCCTTACGGCGTCTCAGGCCTCCGGCGCGCGCCGGCGCTTTTCCCGCAGAGACGCAAAAAAATCCCGCAACAGCGCCCCGCACTCCGCCTCGAGAACGCCGCCCGTTACCATCGGGCGATGATTGAAGGGCATCCCGAACAAATCGCAGACGCTGCCGCAGCACCCCGCTTTGGGGTCGTAAGCGCCGAACACAACGCGCGCAACGCGACTGTTGATGACCGCCCCGGCGCACATTGGGCAGGGCTCGAGCGTGACATAGAGCGTGGACTCGGGCAACCGCCATCCGCCGAGCGCGCGGCAGGCGCGGTCGATGGCGATCAGCTCGGCGTGGTGCAGCGCATTTTTTTCGGTCTCCCTTGTGTTGTGCGCCGCCGCGATCACTTCGCCGCGCCGCACGATCACGGCGCCGATGGGGGCCTCCCCCATGCGCGCGGCAAGAGACGCCTGCTCGAGCGCAAGCCGCATATAGCGCTCATCATCCCACATTTTTTTGCCACCGCCCCTTTTGCCCCGATCTGTACCAAACATCGGACAAGCTATCTGCTATAGTTAACGGAGAATAACAATAAATAAGCTTTTACGGAGGAGACAACCATGCGCACACAGCATAAAGCACTTGATCTGATCGCCTCGCTGTTCACCGCCTTCGACGTCGACTGGGACCGTGAATTTGACGACGACGGCTATACCGATTTGTGGGGACGCGCGCCGTTAAACGAGCCCCTTTGGATCGGCGACCTCGTGGACGCGGAGGGGCCCTGTGAGCCCCTCCCCGCGCGGCCCTTTGCGCTGGGCTCGAAAAAGCACGCGTAATCCGGCGGTCTTCGTTCCCTCATGAGCCAGCCGCACTTCTGCGCGTCTGAAGCCCCCTGTGCCCGGCCTTTTCAAACACATCTCTCCGCCAAAGTTCCGGCCTTTTCTTCCCCGTTCTCAAGTCCGAAACGCCCTCTCGTTTGAAGGAGGCGAGCCCGCCCCCGGCCCGCTCTCCCAGCGGTTCTTTTGGGTTATCGGCGCGCTCCACCGCGCCTGTGTAGAGAAAGCAAAGCCCGCGCGTTCTCTACACAGGCGGGGCAAAGGACGCGGCGGGCCTTGCGTTTTTTGATCCGGCCACCTATTGCGGCGCTCTCTCAACAGGGCAGGCATAGAGAATATAGTTGATCTGCTCGTCCTGATAATTGAGGCTGAGCGAATAGTAGGTCCTTTCGGTCTTCCACTCCGCCTTATACTCCAACACCTGATAATAGACCTGATAGATCTCGGTGTCATTTTTGTGCTCTTCATATGCCGGTTTGTCGGTGTGATAGATATAATAGTCGTCCTGCAACGGCGCGCCATACTGCTCGCGCAGGCTCTCGACCAGCGCTTTATAATGCGGAATAATATCGGCGAGGATCCATTCGCCAACAAGGAATTTGCTCTGCGCCTCGCTCAACGCGCCGTCCTCGAAGGTATAGAGAATCTCCGCGTCGATATCGAACATCCTGCCGTTATAGGCGAGGATGTCGTCGGAGGCGAAGAAATAGTCGGTCTCTTCGCTGTTTGAAACCTTTGAAATGCTATCTCCCCAATTCGCGCCGCGAAAATCCTTCTCCCCGCCGCACGAGACGAGGGACGTTATCGCGAACAGCAGACAAAGCAGCAACGCCGTTCTTTTCTTTTTTTGCATGACGAGGCCTCCGTATCTCATCTGCGCGCACACCGTGCGGGCAGTTTCGTTTATTTTAACATATTACATCCGTCGATTCAAGCGAGGGCGATCTGCGGGAAGCGGCCTGTCGCGCGAAGAGGTCAGATAACACAAGGCGCTGCTCGGTGAAACACGGGGGCTTGGGCGCGCCGCAGCTGTTCTTTTTGGGGTAGGTGCGCCGCTGACAGAGAGCGTCTCTCCATCCCCACCCCTTGCAAAAGTGAAATCCCTGACCCTGACGGCGTTCTTTTCGATTTCAGGCCTCAGCACAGTATCCGCACAAAACAGACAAAACCCCACCCATACAGCGGCAAAAGAGAGCTTCGCGCTCGCACAAGCGCAGGGCGGTAGGGCACCGCTTTCTCTGTGGGCAAGCGTCCGGTCTCCAAACAGACGCGCAAAGCGGCGGCCCCATAAAGAGCAACCGCGGAGACCCCGAAACCGCACATATCAAAGACACGGGTATAAGTCAGCGGGCCCCGGCACAGTCCCCGCGTCACGGGAATGCCGCCGTTTTCGCAGCAGCTC
>CAZKRQ010000095.1:5832-7225 GCA_964555125.1 uncultured Oscillospiraceae bacterium | reverse complement strand
CAGTCGTGCGACACCATGTCCCACGTATTTATGAACGTCATTCAGAGCAAAACCGAAATGCTCTATGACGTGGACGGCATTGAGTATGAGACGGGGCGCGGCTTCAGCTTCTGGGTCGACAAGAGCAGGGTGTTGCTCGGCACCCGCGAATTGCTCAAGGCGCATGAGATCGACGTCCCCTCCCGGGATTATGAAAACCGCTACACCAAGCTGAGTACCCGCGACGCCATCTACCTCGCCGTGTCGGGGAAGCTTTACGCGATGTTTGTCGTCAGCTATGCGCCCAACGCCGAGGTCGAGGAGGCGTTGCAGGAGTTTGAGCGCGAGGGGGTCAGCATCATCGTGCATACCCATGATTTCAATATCACCGCCGAGAAGATCTCCAAGGTCTACAAGATCCCGCGCAAAATGATTTCGGTCGTCAGCGAGGGAGATATGGCCGAGCTCGCGAAGCAGACCGAATATGTCGGCCACGCGCCGTCCGCCCTGACCCATATCGGCTCGCTCACATCGTTTGTGAAGGGCATTATCGCGTGCTACAACGTCCGCTCTGCGGTGCGCCTGACCCACTCGATCGAGTTCGCGAGCATGGTGCTGGGCGCGGCGGCGGGGATTGCGCTGGCCGTTCTCGGCCTGGGAAGCTCGATTGGCGTGATGCCGGTTCTCTTTTTCCAGGCGGTTTGCACGTTGGTGCTCTGCGTCACGGCGGCGGCGCACAAATACTGAAAATTCATCATTTTGCACAAAACAAGCGCGGGGAATTCTCCCTGCGCTTTTGGATTTTGACCCGCAAATCCCCTTTTTTTGACGGCGAAAATATGGTACAATTTTTAGGTACGGTATGTACGCAAAATTAGGCAACTTTACTTAAAGCGAAATTGGGGGAACGATTCACTATGGGCTATGCTCCGGACAAGATCAGAAATATCATGCTGGCGGGCCACAGCGGCGGCGGCAAGACCTCTCTCGCGGAGGCGCTTTTGTATATGACCAAATCCAGCGACCGCCTCGGCACCATTGCCGACGGCAATACGGTCAGCGACTGTGACCCGGAGGAGATTCGCCGCAAAGCATCGATTTCCCTGTCCATGGTGCCGTTTGAATATAAGGAATGCCACATCAACCTCATCGACGTGCCCGGCCTGTTCGATTTTGAGCTGGGGCTTTATGAGGGCATTATGGCCTGCGACGCGGTGCTCATCCCGCTTTCGGCGCGCTCGGGCGTCGCGGTCGGCACCCAGAAGGCCTACAAAATAGCGGACCGCCACGGAAAGGCCAAGATGTTCTTTGTCAGCAAGATGGCGATGGAGCACGCGGACTTTTTCAAGGTATTTGAGCAGCTGAAGGAGACTTTCGGCAACTGCGTTTGCCCGGTGATGATGCCGATCGTCGC
>CAZKRQ010000095.1:0-5822 GCA_964555125.1 uncultured Oscillospiraceae bacterium | reverse complement strand
CACCTCCTTGATGTCTACGGACACGCGGCTGTCGGCAAGCAGACGGTCTATGTCGATCTGCTGCAAAAGAAGGCGTATGTCTATGACAAGGGCGTCGAGAAGGAGGCGCCTTTCCCCGAGGCGAACGCGCAGATGGAGGAGCTGCTGCACGCGCTGGACGAGGCCGTCGCCGAGACCGACGACGCGCTGATGGAGAAGTTTTTCGCCGACGAGCCGTTCACCCACGAGGAGATCGTGCAGGGGGTGCGCAGCGGCGTCAAGAAGGGGATGCTCGCGCCGGTCATCTGCGGCGACAGCACCACCCTCGAGGGCATGGTGATCGCGCTGGAGGCGATGCGCAAGATGCTGCCCGCGCCCGCCGATATGGCCGAGACGCCGGTTCTCGACAAGGACGGTGAGAAAACAATGCTCAAGATCGACCCGAACGGCCCGGTGGTCGCGCATATCTTCAAGACCGTCGCCGACCCGTTCGTCGGCAAGCTCAGCTATGTCAAGGTGCTTTCGGGCAAGCTGACCGCAGACGCCGCCCTCGTCAACGCGACGACCGGCGAGAGTGAAAAGCCGGGCAAGCTGTTGTTCATGAAGGGCAAAAAACAGATCGACACCAAAGAGATCAGCGCGGGCGACATCGGCGCCGTGACCAAGCTCAGCGGCGCGAGAACGGGGGACACCCTGTGCGCGGCCGGGACAAACGTGAAGGTCAAGGCGGTCGAGTTCCCGAACCCGAGCATGACGATGGCCGTCAAGGCGAAGAACAAGGGCGACGAGGGCAAGATCTCCTCCGCGATTCAGCGCCTGATGGAGGAGGACCGCACGCTGCTCTACCGCGTTGACAAGGAGACCTCGCAACAGGTGATCTCTGGCCTCGGCGAGCAGCATCTGGATGTCGCGGTCAATAAGATGAAGACGAAATTCGGCGTCGAGGTCACGCTTGAGCCGCCGCGCGTCGCTTACCGCGAGACCATTCGCGCCAAGGCGGAGGCCGAGGGCAAGCACAAGAAGCAGTCGGGCGGCGCGGGCCAGTTCGGCGTTGTGCAGATGCGGTTTGAGCCGCTGACCGACGGCAACGATTTTGAGTTTGTCAACGCGATCGTCGGCGGCGTGGTTCCCAAGGAATTTATCCCCGCGGTCGAGAAGGGGCTGCGCGAGGCGATGCAGCACGGCGTGCTCGCCGGTTATCCGATGACCGGCATCAAGGCCACCCTTTACGACGGGAAATATCATCCGGTCGATTCTAAGGAGGTCGCGTTTAAGTCGGCGGCGCGCCTCGCCTATAAGGCGGCGTGCGCGCAGGCAAAGCCCGCGATTCTCGAGCCGATCGGCCTGCTCAAGGCTTATGTGCCCGACAGCAATACCGGCGACATTATGGGCGAGATCAACAAGCGCCGCGGCCGTGTTTTGGGCATGAACCCGGATGAGGACGGCTTGCAGCTTGTAGAGGCCGAGGTGCCTATGAGCGAGATGTTCGACTTCACGACCTACATGCGCTCCTCGACGCAGGGGCGCGGGCGCTTTACCCTCGAGTTCCAGCGCTATGAGCCGCTGCCCGGCAACCTTGAGGCGAAGGTCATCGAGGACGCCAAGGAGCTGCGCGAGGCCGCGGAAGAGGATTAAGTTTCGATTGTTTCGTTCAAAAAAACAGCCGCTAAACGGCTGTTTTTTTGATGCGAAGGGTGGAATACGGCTGAGCGGTGTTTTGCGGGAGGGCTCGATCGCGCGGTTAATAAGTACGTGAATTTCTCTTCGAGGCCGGGCCCATAAATCCGCCGAGGGACGGGGCGTTCGCGACCGCGCAATGCTTTTTAAATACCCTGCAAATGCGGCCTCGTCTGCCGTTTCAAGCGCTTTTGCCCGCGCAGCTGCCGGGCGTAAAACAGAAAAAAGATGAGGGGGAGAAAAAATGGTCGTTTTGATCGGCGGGGCGTCCCACACGGGCAAGACAAAGCTGGCGCAGCGGCTGCTGGAAAGGTACCGCTATCCATATTTCTCTATAGATCACCTGAAAATGGGCCTGATCCGCAGCGGGAACACGGCGCTTACCCCGACGAGCAGCGACGGCGAGCTGACAGAGTATTTGTGGCCCATCGTGCGCGAAATGGTCAAGACCGCCGTTGAAAACGGACAGAACCTGATCGTGGAGGGGTGCTATATCCCCGTGTGGTGGGAGAGGAATTTTGACAGACGCTATGCCGACAGTATACGATTTGTCTGCCTCGTGATGAGCGAGCGGTATATCCACGAGCATTTTTGCGATATTGTGAAATACGCCAATGTGATCGAGCAAAGACGGGACGACACGGATTGCACCATAGAGGCCGTGTTGGAGGACAATCGGAGAATGCTGGAATTGTGCGAAAGCTATGGGGCCGATTATTTGTTGATCGACGGTGAATACGATGTGGATATGGAGCTATAAGGCTTGACATGATGCAACCGCGCCGAGATCGCGGCGGTTCCATAAGAAAACGAAGCGGCACCATCTGACGCAAAAAAGCGCAGCTGCGGCTTTCGGCCTTGCAATTGCGCCTTGTTTTCTATATTTTACCATCACATTTGGTGCAGAGCGTAGGAATGCGCAGCCCCCACGGCCCTATGCCTTTGATGTCCTTGACCTTTTATCCCGAAAAGTCCGTCTTTGACTTTTCGGGATAAGGAGGAGCCGCGGAGCGGACGAGAATGCGCTGCTTGCCCGCGCGTTTGAGGGAGTGAAGCGCGCGACGACGCGCGGATCCCCCCTTTTGGCTTTATGCGATCAACCGGCGGCGCTCAGCGATAGATGATGTCCTCGCGGCGCGGCCCGTTGGAGATCATTTTAATGGGCACGCCGATGAACTTTTCGGCGAAGAGGATGTAGTCCCGGCAGGCTTGGGGTAGCTCGTCGAAGCTGCGGATGCCCTGAATATCGGTCTTCCACCCTTTGAGCACCTCGAGCACGGGCTTGGCCTTTTTGAGCTTGCCGGTGGTGGGAAAGTGGCGGGTGACCTCGCCGTCGATTTCATATCCCACGCAGACGGGGATCTCGTCGAGATAGCTCAGCGCGTCGATAACGGTGAGCGCGACCGTCGTCGCGCTCTGCACCCGCACGCCGTAGCGCGAGGCGACAAGATCCAGCCAGCCCATGCGGCGTGGACGCCCGGTCGTCGCGCCGTATTCGCCGCCGTCGCCGCCGCGGCGGCGCAGCTCGTCGGCTTCGTCGCCGAAAATCTCGCTGACAAATTCCCCGGCGCCAACGGCGCTCGAATAGGCCTTGACGACGGCGATCACCTCGGTGATGTCCCCCGAGGGCAGACCGGCGCCGACCGCGCCGTAGGCCGCGATGGTGTTGGAGGAGGTGACCATCGGATAGATGCCGAAATCGATGTCCTTGAGCGCGCCGAGCTGGCCCTCGAGCAGGATGCTCTGGCCCGCGCGGTTTGCGTCGTAGAGAAAGCGGAAGGTATCGCCCACGTAGGGAGAAAGCAGCGCGCGGTATTCCATCAGCTTGCCGAATACCTCGTCGGACGAGAGCGGCTGTTTGTGGTAGAGGTGGACGAGCAGCGCGTTCTTGATCTCGCAGACCCGCTCGACCTTTTCGCGCAGCGCGGACTCGTCCTCAAACAGCTCGCTGATCTGAAAACCGATTTTGGCGTATTTATCGGAATAAAAGGGCGCGATGCCCGACCGGGTCGAGCCGAAGCTCTTGCCTGCCAGCCGCTCTTCCTCATAAGCGTCGAGCAGCTTGTGGTATGGCATGACGATCTGCGCGCGGTCGGAGATCAGAATTTTGGGAGTGGGAACGCCGCGCTCGGCGAGCATATCCAGCTCGGCTTTGAAGTTTTCGACCGACAGCGCAACGCCGTTGCCGATGACATTGGTGGTATGCTGATTGAACACGCCGGACGGAAGCTGGTGCATCGCAAATTTGCCATATTGGTTCAGGATCGTGTGCCCGGCATTGCTGCCGCCCTGAAAGCGTATGACGATGTCCGCCGATTCGGCGAGCGCGTCGGTCAGCTTTCCCTTGCCTTCGTCGCCCCAGTTGGCCCCAACAATAGCTCTGATCATAGTGATTTCTCCGTTTTTTCAGGCGAATAACACACGGAATTGCGGCTTGTGTATTCGCAGACACAAACCAAGGGGTATTGTACTCAATTCGGCCGCTGTTGTCAAATTAGAAAAATCCGAAACCGGCTTTGCGCCACGCAGAGCCCGGACGGCCTCGATCACGCCTGTGGTTCGGTCAGAGGAGGATGGGAAGAAGGACGAAAAAACGAGACGAAATGTCCGAATGAGGGGAAAGTACTAAAACACGGGGCAAAGAAGAGAGCTGCGCAATCCGCCCGTTCAACGGGGTGGATTGACGCAGTCAGGCCGACACCGGCTGCTCCGTCTCCTCCGGCGGCGTCTCATCGCCGCCCGCGCCGCCTGCATCGGGCGGCGCGGGTGTGCCGTCCGGCGCATTGTCTTGCGTCAGCTCCCCATTCTGGGGAGGGGTTTGCGCGGGCGGGGCGCCGGGGTCGGCGACCGCGTTGCGGCTGACGATTTCGAGCGTTTTCGCCGCGAGAATGGGGTCACCCGCCGTGCCCGAGAAGGACACGCGCACCGTGTCGCCGGGGTTGACGATCACGGCCAGCTGGCTGTCCGCCGCGCTCACCGCGTAGTAGCTCTCCTCGCCCTCGAGGCGGATATAATAAAAGCTGTTTCCCTCAAGGACCGCCGACCGCACCTCGGCGACGACCCCTGTCGCCGTATCGGCGACATAGCTGTTTTCGCCCGCGCCGCCCTCGACCTCGATGCCGTTCTCGGCCAGCAGACGCCGGTAATTTTCCTCGCAGGCCGCGACCGACGAGCCGGTCGCGACGATTTGATATTGCGCGACGTTGACCATCGCGTATTGCTTGACGAGCTGGGCGTTGTCCTTGAGCGCCAGGAAATAGGTCGGCTCGCCGCCGATATTGAGCAGCAGCGGGAAGGTGGCGCGATAGTTGAGATGCTGCACCACGCCCTCGGCCGAGGCCATCGCCGAATATTCGGTCGCGCCCGCGCCGGAATAGTATTTGGTCTCCTTGGTGCGCTGATTGCTCAGGATAAAGCCGATGTTGGACTGGTCGGTGCCGACCGAGGTGATGCCGGTGTAGACATACACGTCGTCGTCCATCGCGATATAGTTATAGCCGTCGGTCGTCACCGTCACGTCGCGCTGGCCAAACAGGGAGTTGAAGAAGCCGTTGACATAGGTCCCGTGATAGTCATACTGCTCGATGATGAGCTCGGCGCCGTAGACATGGTCGACCCACTGCGGCACCTCCTCATAATATTCGCTCTCGCCGGTGACGGCGTTGACGAGCACGGCGCCTTTGACGTCGCGGCCGCCGAACAGCCCGATGGTGCGCACCTCGCGCGGGCAGATCCAGTAGGGGACGCCGCTGTCGTCGATCTCAAACACCGGCTTCGCGAACATAAAGGTCGGGTAGCAGAAGCGCAGATGGCGGTATAGATTCAGCGAAAAATGCTCGGTCGTGGTGTATTTCATGCCCTGTTCAAGCCGCACGATGTCGGCGTTCTGCGTCACCATATCCACCAGCACATAGGCGGGCAGGCCTTTGCCGCGGTTGGTGAGCCATTTGACGAGGTCGCCGTACATGAGCGGCGTCACCCGGACGGGACGGCCCTGATAGTTGATCTGGTTGTAGTCGTCCGCGACCTCGAACTGGCTCACCATGTCGCTGAGCTCGCCGAGCTTGCGGTCCCCCAGCCGTTCGGCCGAATCCTTATCCAGCATGGGAATCTGATCGTAGGAGATTTCGGCGACCTCTGCGGCGAAATCGCCGTTCTCGACGGTG
>CAZKRQ010000094.1:0-7298 GCA_964555125.1 uncultured Oscillospiraceae bacterium | reverse complement strand
ACGGCAAGACGCCCGCGCCGGTCAACAAGGAGCTGCAAAAGAAGATCCTCGGCGACGACAAGCCGATCACCTGCCGCTTTGCGGATACGCTCGAGCCCGAGCTCGAGACGCTCAAGAAAGAGTGCGAGAAATACGTCGAGCAGCCCGAGGACGTGCTCAGCTATGCGCAGTTCCCGCAGGTTGCGACCAAGTTCTTTGAGAAGCGCCGCGAGAAACAGCTCGGCATCGACGGGGATCATCTCGACAAGGCGAACGGCGTCCACCCGATGTAAGCCTCTTTTTACCCACAGCCAGAGCCCCAAAGGACGCGCTTCCTTTGGGGCTTTTTCATCACACGGACGCACAGCGTCGGGGGACAGCCGCGGCAGCGCCGGCGCAATGAGAAAGGAAAAGACATGTATAGCTTTATGAACGATTACAGCGAGGGCGCGCATGAGCGCATTCTCGAGGCGCTTGCGAGGGTCAACCGCGCGCAGTCGGCGGGCTATGGCTGCGACGAGTACTGTGAGCGCGCGCGTGCGCTGATCCAGAAGCAGCTGCATACGCGCGGCACGCAGGTGCAGTTCCTCGTCGGCGGCACCCAGACCAACACGACGGTGATCGCCTCGATCCTGCGGCCGCATCAGGGGGTGCTGGCGGCCGAGACGGGGCACATCAACGTGCACGAATCGGGCGCGATCGAGTCGACGGGCCACAAGGTTTTGCCGCTGCCGGGCGCCGACGGCAAGCTCTCCGCCGCTCAGGTCGAGACGGCGGTCCGGGCGCATTTCGACGACCCCAACGCCGAGCACATGGTGCAGCCCGGTATGGTCTATATCTCCAACCCGACCGAGGTCGGCACGATCTATACAAAAAAAGAGCTGACGGCGCTCAGCAGGGTCTGCGCAAAATACCGCCTGCCGCTCTTTCTCGACGGGGCGAGGCTGGGCTGCGCGCTCGTCTGCGAACAAAACGACCTGACGCTGCGCGACCTTGCGAAGCTTTGCAGCGTGTTTACTGTCGGCGGCACCAAGATGGGCGCGCTGTTCGGCGAGGCCGTCGTCATCACCCAGCCCGCGCTCGCGAAGGATTTTCGCTATCTGATCAAGCAGCGCGGCGGGATGCTCGCGAAGGGCTGGCTGCTCGGGTTGCAGTTCGAGACGCTGTTTGAGGACGGCCTCTATTTCGCGCTCGCGCGGCATTCGGTCGAGATGGCGCGCAAGCTGACCTCGGGCCTGCGGGCGCAGGGCTGCAAGTTCCTCGCGGATTCGCCAACCAATCAGGTATTCCCGATCCTGCCCAAAGAGACGATCGACGCCCTCGCGCGGGAATTCCGCTTTGAGCGATGGCAATCGGTCGATTCGCAGCGCGACGCGATCCGCCTGTGCACCTCGTGGGCGACCGAGGAGCAGCAGGTCGACGCGCTGCTTGCACTGCTCTGCGATCTCCCCAAGGCTCTGTCTTGAGCCGCGGCGAGACGCAAAACACAGGAAATCCCCCGCGTCTGTTTTTATGGCGCGGGGGCTTTCCTGCGGAAAACGGAGATATTTTACAAGAAAACAGGCCGGGAAAGGTTTATTCTGTTTTAGAGGAAGTGAGCGACTTGAAGCAGGGAAGACGGGAGGTCTGGTGTCATAGGGACTTGGAAATCGAGGCGTACTGCCTGCTGGGTGTTGCGCAGCCGTTCCCCAATCATTTTCACGAGAAATATGTGATCGGCCTGGTGGAAAAAGGCACGCGCATTCTACAGTGCGGGGGAGAAACGCTCCTTTTGTCGCCGGGCGACATCATGGCGCTGGGCCCCGGCGAGAACCACGGCTGCACGCGGTGTGGCGAAGACGCGTTGGATTATCTCGGCTTACAGATCCCGGCCGAGGCGATGGCGGCGATTTGGGGCGGCGCGGCGGGCGCCGGGGTTTCGCTTCGATTCGCCGGGAGGGTGACGCACGACGGGCGGATGATCCGGCTTTTTAAACAGGCATACGCGCTGGTATGCGGCGGAGCGCCGGGCTTCGCGGTGGAAGAGGCGCTGTTGCAGCTTGCGCAGCCGCTTTTGGCGCGGGAAAGCAGACCGAAGGAGCAGGACGGCGAAAAAAACGCGGTCGAGGCCGCCTGCCGCTTGATGCGCGAGCGGTTTGCGGAGCCGCTTTCGCTGGCGGAGATCTGCGCGGGTTGTCACAGCAGCAAGTCGTCGCTTTTGCGCGGCTTTGTGAAAAGCAGGGGAATCACGCCCTATCGCTATTTGCAGTCGCTGCGCATCGAACGGGCGAGAAGCCTGCTGCAAAGCGGCGTTCCCGTGTCCGAGACGGCGTTGCGCGCCGGGTTTTCCGATCAGAGCCATTTTACACATGCGTTTCGCAGCTTTACGGGCCTGTCGCCCGCGCAGTATCGAAATATTTTTCTGCACAGGTCACAGGGAAAGGGGAGACAGTGATGGAAAAGGAAAAGTGCGTGGTCGTGCTGAACGGAGAGCTGCCGCTGGGGCTGCTTGTCAATACGGCGGCGATTCTGGGGGTTTCTCTCGGCGAAAAGAGGCCGGATGTCGTCGGCGTCGACGCGCGAACGGCGGACGGATACCGGCATTCCGGCGTGATTCGTTTTCCGATCCCGATTTTAAAGAGCGACGAATCGGGCCTGCGCGCGCTGCGGGAGCGGCTGAGGGAGGTGACGTTCGCCGGCTTAACCGTGCTCGATTTTACAACGCTTGCGCAAAGCTGCAAAACCTATGACGCGTTTGTCGACGGCATGGCCGCCAGTGAAGAGAGGGAGCTGCGGTATACCGGCCTCGCAATTTGCGGCGACCGCAGGAGCGTCGACCGCCTGACGGGCAATCTGCCGCTGCTGCGGTGAGAGGTCGTGCGGCAGATGGGCGAAAACACCGCCGTGGAGGGAACCGGCGGCGCGACAGCGGCCGGCCCGGGCCGCACGACCCTCGCCGGCTGGGCCCGCGAAGCAGAGCCGCGTGCTCATAGCGTTTGAGAGTCCCCCCGCGCCGTTGCCGTGACCCCAGAGGCCGCCGCGCCGCAGAGCGCGGCGGCTATGACAAAATCTCCGTTTGAGGGTGAGTAAATCGGGTCAGTCCCGTAGCCTATTTCTGCTGCGGGGCTGATGCTTTCATTCTTTGATTTCCCGATACTGTACTGTATCATAAACCCTGCCAATTGTTGTAGAGTCAACAGGAAAATTCCCAATTTACAATAACGGCGGCTCTGAGTTTGAATCGCACAAATCGCGGGCTGACGGCAGCGCCGCTCAAATTTCTGCGTTCTTATCCCAATCAGCGATATACTTTTTGCTCGAAGTTTGGTATAGTAGAGGAGAAAATATCGACAGGGAAGAGACTATGCGAGATTTTACCTTTGAAAAATGCCTGCGCGCGGTGCAGAAGCCGGGGCGCTATACCGGCGGCGAGCGCGGCGCGGTTGTGAAGAACAAGCGGGAGGTCAAGCTGCGTTTTGCGTTTTGCTTTCCCGACGTGTACGATGTGGGGATGTCCCACCTCGGGCTGAAAATACTGTATGACATCAAGAACCGCGAGCCGGACATCTGGTGCGAGCGGTGCTTTGCGCCCTGGTTCGATATGAAGGAGCAGATGGAGAAATACGGCCTGCCGCTCTTTGCGCTCGAGAGCGGCGACCCGCTGAGCGAATTTGACATCGTCGGCTACACCAACGTGCTGTATATGCTCGATCTTGCAGGCATTCCGCTGCGCGCGAAGGAGCGCGGCGACGCGTGGCCCCTCGTGGTCGCGGGCGGGCCGTGCGTCTGCAATCCCGAGCCGATGGCCGACTTCATCGACCTGTTTCTGCTCGGGGAGGGGGAGGAGCTCAATCTGGAGCTCTGCCGCCTTGTCATACGCGCGAAGGAGCAGGGCTGGAGCCGGAAAAAGCTGCTCATCGCCGCGTCAAAGATCCCGGGCGTCTATGTGCCCTCGCTCTATCACGTCAAATACAACCCCGACAGGACCATCGCGTCGGTCAAAGCGGTTTACGGCGCGCCGGCGCCGGTTCGCAAGCGCTTTGTGCGCGAGCTGGACGCCGCGCCCTATCCCGAGATGGTGCCGGTGCCGATGCTCGAGACGGTGCACGACCGCGCCAACGTCGAGGTGCTGCGCGGCTGTGTGCGCGGCTGCCGCTTCTGCCAGGCCGGCTTTATCTACCGCCCGTTCCGCGCCAAAAGCGCGGCGCTGCTCGACCGTCAGGCCCGCGCGCTGTGCGAAAACACCGGCTATGAGGAGCTCTCGCTCATCTCGCTGTCGACCAGCGATCACCCGCAGATCGAGCCGCTGCTCGATAAGCTGCTGGTGTGGACCGAGGAGCGGCATATCAACCTGTCTCTGCCCTCGCTGCGCATCGACAATTTTTCGGATGAGCTGGTCGAGAAGATCACCCGGGTGCGCAAAAGCGGCCTGACCTTTGCGCCCGAGGCGGGCACCCAGCGCCTGCGCGACGTCATCAATAAGAATATCGACGAAAAGGAGATCATGGACGGCTGCCGCACCGCGTTTGCGGCGGGCTATACGTCGGTTAAGCTCTATTTTATGATGGGCCTGCCGACCGAGACCGACGAGGACATCGAGGGCATTGCGGCCCTCGCGCAGCGCATCGTCGATCTCTATTATTCTTTGCCCGAGAGGCCAAAGGGCAAGTCGGTCAGCGTCAGCATCAGCTGCGCCTGCTTTATCCCCAAGCCGTTCACGCCGTTTCAGTTCTGCGCGCAGAACACCATGGAGGAGTTTGCCCGCAAGCAGGAGCTGCTTCGCCGCAGCGTGCGCAGCCGCAAAATCTCGGTCAGCTGGCACGACGCGTCGACCAGCTTTATCGAGGCCGCGCTCGCGCGGGGCGACCGCTCGCTGGGCCGCGTCATCCTCGACGCCTATCGCCGCGGCGCGATTTTTGACAGCTGGGACGAGGGCTTTTCTCTCGAGCGCTGGCTCGCGGCGTTCAGGCATTGCCGCGTCAAGCCGGAGTTCTTCGCCAACCGCGCGCGCGCCTTTGACGAGATCAACCCCTGGGACCTGTTCGATTACGGCGTCGATAAGGCGTTTCTCATCCGGCAATATCAGACCGCCGTCAAGGCCAAGACCACGCCCAAATGCTCGGACCGCTGCGCGGGCTGCGGCATTGTGCGCCTGACAGGCCGTCCCTGCTTCGAGGAGGAGACGAAATGAGAACGGTCCGGCTGCATTTTTCCAAAACCTTTGGCGCGCGGTATATCTCACATCTCGATCTCGCGCGCACCTTTGCGCGGGCCCTGCAGCGCAGCGGCGCGCCGGTGTGGTTCACCGAGGGCTTTCACGCCCATCTCTATCTGACCTTTGCGCTGCCGCTCTCGTTGGGCTATGAGAGCCTCTGCGAGACCTGCGACATCCGCCTGGTCGGCGACCCCGCGCCCGACCTGCGCGAGCGGATCAACGAGGGCCTGCCCTTCGGCGTCGAGGTATTCAATATCGGCGAGGCGGTGCACAAGCCTGGCGACATCGCCTTCGCGCGCTATATCGTCGAGCTCGCCGACGAGAGTCTGGAGCCGGAAACCATCCGCGGCGCATTGCGCGCGCTGCTCGCGCAGCCGCGAATCCTCGTGGAGAAAAGGACCAAGAAGGGCGGCTTGCGCGAGATCGATCTCAAAGACTGGATCGACAAAACGGACGTATTTTGCCGGGGCGAAAACTGCTATCTCGATATTGTCGCCGCCGCGGGCAGCGAGCGCAGCTTTAATCCGGCCATGCTGCTCGGCGCGCTGTTCGCGCGGCTGGGCCGCGAAACCGATCATCAGCTGGTCAAGCGCACCCAGATTTTGACCACGGATCGCGAGATTTTCGTGTAAATTGATGACAGAATTTCGGTGTAAGGGTTGATTCAATTTAGCGATTATGCTACAATTTAGTTGTACATAATTTGCGAGGGGGAATTAAACATGACACCAGAGAACAAAGCAAAATACGATGAGAAATTAACCCGAATCAACGACGCCATTGCGCTGCGTGAGCCTGATCGCGTTCCGATGGCGCCTTCTCCCGCGATTTTTCCGTATTTCCACGCAGGGTACACTATGACCGAAGTGATTTACGATGAAACGCTGGAGAAGGCCGGCAACGCCATGCTGAAATATCTGCATGATTTTGATCCGGACAACGGCACGGATGTCGGCAACTATGTGGGCGAGGGCAGGCTGATGGAGCTGCAGCAGCCCACCACCATGCGGTGGTCCGGCATGCCGGGCAACCCCATCGGCGACAATTCTCTTCAGCAGTTTATTGAGTTCCCCATGCTGCTGGACGATGAATTTGACGAATACTTTAACGACAACTTCGCGTGGGAGGTCAGAAAGCATTTGCCCCGCGAGTCGGATCTGCTCAAGCCTTTGGAGAAGTTTCAGGTTTCCCGCAGCATTCCCGGCGTGGCCGCAGCCTTCTCCAGACCCGACATGAAGAAGATGATCCAAACCCTGTGGGAGATCAATGACGGTTATGTGGAGCACCGCAAGCGCGCTGCCGAAATCCATCAGAAGATCGAGGACGCGGGCTATCCCATTTTGCGAAGCAGCGCCAAGGCGGCGGTTCCTTTTGACAGCTACAGCGATTTCCTGCGCGGGACGCTTTTGAGTCTGGCAGACCTCTATGTGTATCCCGACGAAGTTCGCCGCATTATTGACGCGACCTTTGAAAAGACCATCGCCAGAATCAAGGCTTCCAAGGGGCATGAAGACGGGAAGCACATATTTATGGCGCTGCACAAGGGCATGGACGGATTTATGGGCGACGAGCACTACCGCGACTACTATTGGAGTCACCTGCAGCAGATCATCTGCGCCATTATCGAGGCGGGAAAGGTTCCGTACATTTTCACCGAGGGTAAATATAACTCCCGTCTGGATTTCCTGACAGAGGTGCCCAAGGGCAAGGTATTCTACCACTTCGAGGAGGTGGACATGGCCGTGGCCAAGAGCAAGCTGGGCGAGGTTGCCTGCATCGGCGGCGGCTTCTCACCGTATCTGCTCAATAACGGCACCAAGCAGGAGGTCGTCGACGAGTGCAAACGCCTCATCGATATCTGCGCGCCCGGTGGCGGCTTCATTTTTGAAACGGCCTACGGTATGGATTATGCCAAGGAAGAAAATGTGCAGGCCATGTTTGACACAGTGAGAAACTACGGCTCCAAATAGTCGTCGGATAAAGCATACCACTGCAAAAAAAGGGGCAGGGGAACCTGTCCCTTTTTTTGCGCACTTTTTAGACCTGCCGCCGTTCGGTAACCATGGCCTATGCGCACTGACCCGGCCGCAGAATTTCTGGTGTTCGCTGGCGAAGCTGTGAAATT
>CAZKRQ010000093.1:2671-7309 GCA_964555125.1 uncultured Oscillospiraceae bacterium | reverse complement strand
CCGCCTGGGTGCCGACGATCTGGGAGGTCGGGGTGACAAGCGGCGGATAGCCCGCATCCTCGCGCACCCGCGGGATCTCCTCGAGAACCGCCTGCAGCTGATCCTCCTTGCCCGCGTCCTTGAGCTGCTTGATCATATTCGAGAGCATACCGCCCGGTACCTGATACAGCAGTGTGTTCGCGTCGACGCCGAGAACCTTCGGGTTGAGCTGGCCGTTCTTGAGATATTTCTCACGCAGCGTCGCGAAATAGGCGCGCACCTCGTTGAGCTTGCCGAGATCGAGGCCGGTGTCATATTCCGTGCCCTGCAGCGCGGCGACGAGGGACTCGGTCGCCATATGCGAGGTGCCGCCGGAAAGCGGCGAAATCACGGTGTCGATGATGTCCGCGCCCGCCTCGATGCCCTTGAGGATAGACATCTCCGCGAGGCCGGAGGTGGTGTGGGAGTGAATCTCCACCGGGATCTTCAGCGAGGACTTGAGCGCCTTGACCAGCTCGTAGGTCGGATACGGCTTGAGCAGGCCGGCCATATCCTTGATGCAGATCGAGTCGGCGCCGAGAGATTCGAGCTCCTTGGTGAATTTGATAAAATATTCGTTGCTGTGCACGGGGCTCAGGGTATAGGAGATGCAGGCCTGCACATGGCCGCCCTCTTTTTTGGCGGCCTTGATCGCCGTCTGGAGGTTGCGCGGGTCGTTGAGCGCGTCGAAAATGCGCATGATGTCGATGCCGTTGGCGACCGTCTTCTGCACAAAATACTCGACGACGTCGTCGGCATAGGGGCGATAGCCCAGCATGTTCTGGCCGCGGAAAAGCATTTGCAGCTTGGTGTTGGGCATCTCGCGGCGCATAATGCGCAGCCGCTCCCACGGGTCCTCGTCGAGGAAGCGCAGGCAGCTGTCAAAGGTCGCGCCGCCCCACACCTCAAGCGCGTGATAGCCGACCGCGTCGAGCAGAGGAAACGCGGGGCGCATCTCATCCAGCGTCATGCGGGTCGCGATCAGCGACTGGTGCGCATCACGAAGGATCAGGTCTGTGATCTTGATCTTTTTCGCCATGTTGATTCCTTTCTGTGAAGCGGTGTTTAGCCGATGACCGCGAGAACGGCCCCGGTGTCGACCGTGTCGCCCTTGTTGACGTTGACCGACGCGACGGTGCCGTCGCACGGCGCGGTGATGTCGTTTTCCATCTTCATGGCCTCGAGCACGACCATCTTCTGGCCCTTGGTGACCGTGTCGCCGGCCTTGACCACGACGTCGAGGATATTGCCGGGCATCGGCGCGGTCAGCTTGGTGCCGTTCGCGGGCGCGGCGGCAGCCGGCGCGGCAGGCGCAGGCGCAGCGGCCGGAGCAGGAGCGGCGACGGGCGCAGGGGCGGCAGCGGGCGCGGCAGGCGCAGACGCGCCGCCGACCTCGTCGACCACGACATCATAGGCGGTTCCGTTAACGGTTATATTGAATCTTTTCATGGGTTATATCCTCCGTGTTAATAATTAAATTAAAGCGGGAGATTGCCGTGTTTTTTCGGCAATCGGGAAACACGCTTGGGCGCCAGCATATCCAGCGCGGAGATCAGCGCGCCGCGCGTTGCGTCGGGCGTGAGAACCGCCTCGACCACACCGGCCCTGGCCGCCTCGGCGGCGGAAGCGACTGTCGATGCATATTCCTGCGCGAGGGTGTCAATATCCTCCGGCTTGGCGATCCTGTCCTCCCAGAGGATGTTGACCGCTGCTTTGGGCTCAAGCGGGCTGATCACCGCGTTCTCCCACGCGAACGACAGATCCGCGCCGCCGTTCTTGCCGCAGAAAACGGTGTAAACCGCGCCGATCGCGCTGCCGGTCACGACCGAAATCTTCGCGGTGGTCGCCTCGGCGAGAACATGGGCGAGCTTGGCCGCGTTTTGAATCGCGCCGGCCTTGTCGCCGTGCGCGGATTTCTTAAAGCCGACAGCGTCCACAAAGCTGATCACGGGCAGATTGAACGCGTCGCAAACCTCGACGAACCTCGCGGCCTTTCCGGTGGCCTTGCGGCACAGCTCGCCCTTGGCCTCGAGGAGCCCGCAGGGCGTGCCGCCGACCGTCGCAAGCACGGTGCGGACGCTCTCGCCGACCCCCTCAAAGAGCTCGACCGCGCTGCCCGCGTCGGCGACCGAGACGATCACATCGCCGTCGACATAGGCCGGCTCTTCAAAATCGAGGACCGGCAACACCGCCAGATTGTTCACCGGGAGCAGAGAGAGCAGCTGCGCGGCCTTCTCGATCGCGGATTTCTCGTCCTCGCAGACAATGCCCGCGACGCCGGCCTGCCGGGCAAACGCGGCCGAGCCGACATTCTCCTCCCTGCCGCCGCTCGCCTTCTCCGCAAAGGGGGAGGTCATGAACAGCTCTCCGCCCTCGCTCATGATGCAGACATCCGCGAGCGCGGCGGTCATCGCCATAAAGCCGGCGCAGGGGCCGACGACAACCGCGATCTGCGGCACGACACCCGACAGCTCGGAGACCTTGCCCAGAATCGCCGAGCCAGCCTCGAGAGATGCGAAGCCGTTCGCCAGCTTGACACCATTGGAATCGAAGATGGTCACGACGGGGCTGCCCGTCTTGGCGGCCAGATCATAGACCCTGGAAAGCTTGCGCGCCTGCGCCTCGTCGACCGCGCCGCTGCACACGGCCGAATCCTGACAGAACGCAAACACGGTCACGCCGCCGACACATCCGTAGGCGGCCCTTGCCGCGCAATCGGGTCCGGCGGCGTCGAGCTCGGTGAAGCTGCCATCCTCGAAGAGCGCGGCAAATCTTTCCAAAGCAGACATGGATTTGTTTGTTTCGGACATACTGTTTACCCTCTTTTCACTGGTTGCTGCGGTGCCCCGCGGGCGCCGCTGATAGCTACGATGATGAAAAAGCCATTTGATTGGTATTATAGCTTAGTCTTTCATAAAAATCAATATGAAAAGCTGTGTTTCGCAGCAAAGAAAAAGAGGGGCGCCGTCCCCCCGGCTACCCGCCGGAAAGCCTCGCCGGGGCAGGTGCGTTTCCCTCCCTGAGAGCCGGCAGCCCGCCGCTCTGTTTCCCGAAAAAAGGCGCATGACACAAAGACGCGCAATGCCGCCGCGCGCCGCTCTCCTCCCCGTCGCCGCCCGAACGGCGTCTATCTGTTTTACTCCGGCGTCGTATAAGCGATATAGGTCAGATGGTCTCCCAGACGCTCCAGATTGGAGACCATATTGATAAAGACGCCGCTGGATTCCGCCCTGCACTCGCCCGCGTTGAGGCGGTCGATATGGCGGTTGATGAGCTGTTTGCGCAGATTGTCAACCTCATTTTCAACCTGATCGATCTGCGGCAATAGGGCGGCGTTCTTTTCCGTCATCGCCTGTCTGGTGAGAGAGTAGAGACTCTCGACACGAGCCACCATCGTGTTCAGCTCCTCTTTTACCCCCTCTGAAAAATCCAGACCGTTGTCGATCACCCGCCGCGTATATTTCGTAAAGTTGTCCGCGATTTCCGCGATACGCATGATGTCGCCGATATTGCTGTGCAGGTTATAGATCGGCCGCTCGTCCGCCAGCTTGCTCCGCGCCGACAGACGGATCAGATAGTTTACCATGACCTGACACAGATCGTTTGCCTGTTCCATAAGCCGGTGGGTCGGCGCAATCAGCGACGGATCCTTTTGCGCAAAAGAATCGTAACCTGTCCTGAAGGCCTTCATTGCCAAATCGGCCAGGCGCACGCTCTCCTTTTCCAGCTGTGAAATGGCGAGCGACGCGGAGGACAGCATTCGTTCGTCCAAAAGGGTCTCTGCCGCGGGACGCTCTTTTTCCCGAATCAGGCGCTCAGACACCCTGACGAACCAGCCGTAAAACGGCAAAAACAGCGCCGTGCAGACAACGTTGAAAAAGGTGTGGAACATGGCGATCTGGGTGGCCGGCGCAGAAAACCACCTGCGAAAGGTGCTCTGCATGAAATCCGGCCAGCAGAGCAGCATCAGGCAAAAATTCGCGGCGCCCAGCGTGTTGAACAGCAGGTGGATAAGCCCCGCCCTGCGCGCGTTTGTGCCGGCCGTGGCCGAGGACATCAGCGCCGTCACACACGAGCCGATATTGGTTCCCAGAATGATATACAGCACCTCGTTGCCCCCGGTCCCGATGGTCAACCCCGCCACCGACATCGCGATGATCACCGACGTTGTGGCCGAGCTGGACTGAACCAGCGCCGTCGTGAACACGCCGGCAACAAATAAAAGCGCCGGATTCGTCACCGTCTCGAACGCCGTCTGTATGACGCCCTGATACTCCTTCATCGAGCCGGACATAAGCGACAAGCCGATAAAAACCAGACCCAACCCCGCCAGAATAAGGCCGGTCTTTTTGACGGCGTCCTTCTTGCAGGCCATCGACATCATAATGCCCCCGAACGCCAGCGCCTGAATATAGGTTGTGACCGGGAACGCGCTGAGCGAGGCGATCTGCGCCGTGATGGTGGTGCCGATATTCGCGCCCATAATCATCGCGGTCGCCTGATACAGGTTCATCACGCCTACATTGACGAAGCCGACAATCAGAACGGTCGTCACGCCGGAGCTCTGAATCAGCGCGGTGACGGCCGCGCCGATACCGACATTGACCAACCGCTTATCCG
>CAZKRQ010000093.1:716-2661 GCA_964555125.1 uncultured Oscillospiraceae bacterium | reverse complement strand
CGTGAGCAGCTGCACCCCGACAAGGAACACGCCGGTGCCGGCCAGCAGCTTGACAACGAACAGCACAAGTTGTGAAATGGTCATATTCTCTCCTCATCCCAAAGCTTTTCTTCTGTGTAGAAAAAGAGACTTTGCCGTAAAAACAGCAAAGTCTCGTCGTTTCATCGCTGGACGGATCTCCATAGATCGTCCTGGCGCCCCAGCGAACATAGAAGCCTATGCCGACTACTCCCTTTGTTAAGCTATATATAGCCTATCCTCGTTGGGTTTGTCAAGGCATTTTTTGATCCGTTCCCTGTCAGGGTTTCGGATAAAAGGCTGCGTTTTCTTATCTCACAGCGCCATTCCGCCCGAATCATTCCGGCGCGACCCGCGAAACCGATCGGGAGCAGGCCCTCACCGCCTCTTTTTTCTCGCGGCGAAAACCAATCCCAGCAGCAGGATCACCACCGAAACGCCGAGCAGAACCAGCGAACCGGCTGAAACACCGGCGTCTGTGCTCTGCTCACCTGGATTTCCGCCGTCCCACGGGTCCCGGACTGGTTCCGGCACAAGCGCATTATTGGCATCCCCCTGCTCCTGCTTTTCCCCGTTCGGGTCCTGCACCCCCGGCTCCATCCCGTCGGGCAGCTCGATCTCCGGGGGCTGCGGCATTTCGCCGGACGGCGCGCGCAGGTCGGGCGGCGTCATGACATCAGGCCGCGGCATCTCCTCCGGCATCGCAATGCCGCCGGGCGTCTTCCCTTCCCCGGGCGCCGTCTCGTCTTCAACAGGCGGGTTATCCTCCGGCATTCCGGGCGGCCGCGTTTCCTGCGCCTGTCCGTCCCAGGGCCCTTCGGGCTGCACAGGCTCCTGTGGCGCGGGCATCTGCCCATTCCCGCTCTGCCCGTCCTCCCCGTCAGGCGCGCTGCGGCTGACGGGCGGAAAATCGCTTCCGCCGAGCCGTGCTCCACCCATGAATCCGCGATTGTCCTCCGCTCGGTTGTCAACGGTGATCTCCTCCTGCGCGCCGTCCACAGCGAGCGTGCAGCGATCGTCTTTTTTTAATCCCGGAACGCTGAGAAGAATCGAGGAAAAGCCGCAGGGAACCGTCTCACTGAGCAGCTCGTTCCCGTCGGAGCCGGCCAGCGTCACCGTCGCGCCCGCCTGCCCGCGCACAGCGCGCATCACGAAGCCCTGCGGCGAGCTCTCGTCAAATCCCTCCGCCATGGCGCTGCTTCCACAGGCGACAACGGTGCCGCCGCTGATCACGCACTCGCCGCCGTTTTCGACGCCGTAATCCAACGCGCTGTTGCCGCCGCTGTCCGCGACGCTGATGAAGATCCGTCCTCCCTCGATATAGATGTCCCCGTTGGAGTCCAGCCCGTCTGCGTCCCTGCCGGAGGGATTCACAATCACAATATCGCCGCCGGTCACCCGGATCACCGAGCGCTCGCCTCGCCCGTTGGCGTTGATGCCGTCGTCGGCCGCCTCTATCTCGATTTCGCCGCCGGCAATTGTAATATTGATGGCCTCAATCCCTTCATAGCAGGCCGGGATCGAAATGCGCCCCGACTCGACATAGACAAACGCCGTCTCGTCGTCATTGGAGGCCGTGATTCCGTCGTCCCCGGCGGTGATGGTGAGCGACGCGTTTCGGATGCGCACGCTGTCATTGGCGTGCAGGCCGTCCTGCGCCGCCTCGACGGTGATCTCTCCGCCCGCGATCACCAGATCATCATTGCACACAACGCCGTGCCTGTACGCCGTCTCGACCGTGAGCGCGCCGTCCCCGTTTACCGTCAGATCATCCCGGGAATAAATCGCTCCGTCCACGTCCGCCGCGCTCTCCTCTTCGCCGGGCGCCGCGCCGCAGCAGACCGTATTTTCGGTGTTCTCCATCAGGGTCAGAAAGACCTTGTCGGCCTGCTCGACTCGGATCGCCGCGCCGCCGTCGCAGCGCAGC
>CAZKRQ010000093.1:0-706 GCA_964555125.1 uncultured Oscillospiraceae bacterium | reverse complement strand
GCGACACGCCGTCGAGTGCGAGCCAGATTTTGTCGTCGCCGTCGGCGTCGACGATGACGCTTCCGTTCGTCAGCTCGCCGCTGAGCACATAGCGGCCCGCATAGACGATGTAAAGGTCTCCGCCATAAAAATAAGCCCCGTTTCCGCTGACCCTGCCGCCCTCGCCCTCCAGCGTGATTTTTGTCGCGGTGGAGGTGTCCCAGTCCCCGTCGCAGTCGTTGGCGGTAAACAGGCCGCTCCCGTCTTCCCCGTTTGAGACCGCCAGAACGCCGAGCGCCTCGCCGTTGACGAACAGGGCGGTCAAAACAATGCAGAGAAGCGCGGCGACGGCGCAGATCACATCAATCCTTTTGTGTGTCGACACAAGGCCTCCCCCTCAACCCATATAATCGCCGTTATAGCTGACCAGGACCGCGCTTTGAACGCCCCGCATTTCCGAAAGCGCGTTGATGAAGTCCGTGTCGTCGTTTTTAAGCCGGATCTCCATCGTCAGCTCCAGATTGCCCTTTTGCGCGCTCTTGCTCTTGACAACGCAGCGCTCGGTCACGGTCCCAAGATAGCCCCGCGCCGCGCTCTCGCTCTCGTGTCCGTCGCATTGCATCACAACGAGATAGGGGTTGCAGTGCGCTTTTCGGTTGACGAAAACGAGGAGGATCACGCCGATGACGACGCTGCCGATCACCGCCAGCGGGATCAATCCGGCCGC
>CAZKRQ010000092.1:5756-7346 GCA_964555125.1 uncultured Oscillospiraceae bacterium | reverse complement strand
ATGCGGGTTCCGGCAGAATGGCTCCTTCAACCGATTTCTCCCCTCAGGAAATAGCGGATCATATTCAAACGCATACCGCTGCAATGGCCGTTCTCTGCAATCTCTGCATCCCCTCCATGCCGAAGGGAGGACATATCGTCAATGTCTCGTCTCAGTCCGCGTTCCAGCCGGTCGCCTATCTCAATCTTTACGCCGCGTCAAAGGCCTTTTGCTATTCCTATTCAAGAGCGCTCAACCGAGAGCTCAAGGACAGGGGGATTTCCGTTACCGTTGTCTGCCCGGGTTGGATCAAAACGGAGTTGCTGCAAACAGAGCAGAACGGTCGCAAGGTGAAATTCCCCCATCTTGCGCAGCCGGACGCTGTCGCCGCGAAGGCCATTCGCGACGCAAAGAGGGGCAAAGACATTTCCGTTTATAGCGCCTATGTAAAAATGATGCAGTTTTTTTCAAAATACTATCCGCATTCGTGGGTTATGAGTATTTGGATTCGATCGATCAGAAAATATATCGCTTAACCGCGTCCTTTGTTCTCCCTTCTGTTTCGGCTCTCCTTATGCATCTAAAAAACGGGCAAAAAAGCTTTTGCTCGCTTTATGTCCTGTTTTTTTCGAGTGGAAACAGGTAAACTTTCAATCATGAGAAAGGAGGACGAAGACGATGGATCAACAAAAAATCGGCGCGTTTTTAAAAGAACTGCGCAACGAAAAGGCGCAGACGCAGGAGCAGCTGTCGGAAACACTGGGTGTCTCGCGCAGAACCGTATCGAGGTGGGAGACGGGCAGCAACCTGCCCGACCTGGATCTGCTGATAGAGCTATCCGCATATTTTGACGTCTCGCTGCGGGAGCTCCTCGCCGGAGAGAGAAAGCCGGAGCAGGGGGAACCACAGGAAACGGCGCTGCGTGTCGCCGACTATAGCGCCGAGTCAAAGAGAAGGCTGACAAGGATCCTGCACGGCTTTTTTCTTTGCGGCAGTATATCCTTCACTCTCTTCTTCTATCTCTTTCTGTTCGGCCCGGATAGCGACACCTTCTGGTACGGCTACCTCGAGGGTCTGACCCTCGGTGTGCCCTTCGCCATGGTGTTGGCGGGCACTTTTCTGACCGAAAAGCATCTGTCGAAGCTTCGCACACTGAAGCGGCTCTCAAAGCAAGGGTAAAAAGCGGGCGCTGCGCACCAAAACAGGGATGGCATGAATGCCGTCCCTGTTTTTTTCGCTCTCTACATGAGCGGCGCGAACAGCCGGAGAACCGCATTGAGCGTGCGGCGAAATATACTCACCTCCCGGCATTCCATCAGTGTGACGGGGTTCGCGCTGCGCGCAAGCAGCTTCTTAAAGTCGTCTCTCACCTCGCCTACGGCGCGGCTTCCCTTCATCCAAACCGCGCACTCATAGTGCAGGTAAAGACTCCGATAGTCGAGATTGATGCTGCCGACCACAGCGACCTCGTCGTCGCTGACAAAGGTCTTGCTGTGAATAAAGCCGGGCGCGTATTTATAAATCTCGACCCCGGCCCGGATCAGCTCATCAAAGTAGGAAAACGCAACCGAGTAGGCATACCACTTGTCCGGAATCTGCGGCACCATGATC
>CAZKRQ010000092.1:2790-5746 GCA_964555125.1 uncultured Oscillospiraceae bacterium | reverse complement strand
GTCAACGCCGCGTTTGGCCGCAAGGCTCAGGGCGGTGATCATCTCGTTATCGAGAATCACGTAAGGCGTCGTGATATAGAGATAGCGCCGCGCGGAATTGATCGTGTCGAGATAGACAAACTTGCCGACCGTCTCGTTGTCGAGGGGGCAATCGCCGTAAGGCGCTACAAATCCGTCGTCCTTAAACTGTTCCCGCTCTTCGGGCAGCGGGCGAAAGCGCTCAAAGTCCTCGTGCTCGGCGCCCGAAAGCAGCCACATCTGCAAAAACATAACCGCAAACGTATAGGCCGCGTCCCCACGCAGAAGGAGGGAGCTGTCTTTCCAGTGTCCAAACCGATGCTCGACATTGATATATTCGTCGCCGAGATTGACGCCTCCGCAGATAGCGCTCACACCGTCTACAACGCAGATTTTGCGGTGATCCCGGTTGTTTTGCAGCACAGACAAAAACGGGACATAGGGGCTGAAAACCTTCGCGCGTATCCCGTACGAGCGAAGCCGGCGAAAGTATTTATACGGCAGCACCGACCCGCTTCCGACTCCGTCATACATGACGCGAACGTCCACGCCCTGCGCCGCCTTGCGCTTGAGAATCGAGAGGACGCTGTCCCACATCTCCCCCTCTTTGATGATAAAATATTCCAGAAAAATATACCGCTTCGCTTTCTCCAGCTCTTCGAGCATTGCCCGCCACTTTTCCTCTCCCGTCGGCAGATAACGGGTCTGCGTCTTTTGCGAGATGGGATAGCCCCCGCTGTGGTTCATATAGTGCGCAAGGCCGCGATGCCCGGGGCAGCTCGCTTCGAGCCTTTTTATGGTTTCCGGCCTCTGGCTGAGAAAGGGCGCGGTGAGATCATTGACGCCTACAAGCCGTTTTTTATAGCCCTTTGTGAGCTTTTGCAGCTGGACAACCAGGTAAAACAGGCCGCCAAATAGGGGAAATACCATAATCGGCACGATCCAGGCCAGCTTGTATGTTGGGTTATCCCCGCGCGAAATGATGTGCAGGACGACCACGATACTCAAAAAATTGAGCAAAAAGGAAAACAACAGGAAGCTCTTATTGAGGTGTAGCAGCGTAGCTATAATCAGCCCAATCTGCGCCAGCAGCAAAATCGTAATTATCAACGTCTGGCTGAATAGGCGTTTTAAAAAACGGCTCACATCATCACCTCTGTTTCACGCCGCCAATATTGTTAGCCCCGCAGCGAAAAACCATGCCGGAGGCAAGAAAAAAGTTGTGAGTTCATTGTAGCGAATGGAAAAAGAAAGGTCAAGAAATCGCCGCGAAAAGCGCTAAAACTATTGACTTCACTTGAATTTTATTCTATTATATTAGAGTCGCATTTTTCAAAGCGCAAAACTGCACAGCCTTGGAGAAGTCGCCTAGCTTGGTCGAGGGCGCACGATTGGAAATCGTGTAGGCGTCAAAAGCGTCTCGAGGGTTCGAATCCCTCCTTCTCCGCCACGTCGCCGCAAGCTTCATTTGCTTGCGGCGGCTTCTCTTTTGAAAAGCCGAAGCACTCTCATTCTGCTGCGCCTCCTTTTCCGAAAAATGCCCGCCGCGCCTTTGCTGATTTTCTTGCAGGCGAGTTCGCGACGCTTCGCCCTTGCTGGCGACCTTTTACGGCTATTCGGCACGTTGACTTTTATTCGTGCACTTATTTCGTCAAATCCTTCCGACTGGGCATTGGACGAACATCTATTATTGCAATGACGGCTTTATTGCTTTGGTGTGGCTCCGATGTAAAAGCCATGACCATACCCCTCTCAGGGATGGTCATGGCTTTTCCCATAAATGGAATCGGTTTCTTTTTTACCGGCGCTTTTTCGCCTACTGCATGAGCGTGCAGACCGCGTTCGCGTATGCGACGGGGTCTTCCACGCTCAGGCCCTCGATAAGCCGCGCCTGGTTGTAGAGCAGCGAGGTGTAGAGCTTGACCTTGTCCTTGTCGCCCTCGTCCCAGTGCCTGCGTAGCGCGGCAAAAACGTCGTGGGCGCCGTTGATCTCAAGCACCTTTTGCGCCGTAACCTTTTCCTGATTCGGCATTGCGCCGAGGACCTTCTCCATCTCAATGGAGACAGCGCCCTTGCTTGTCAGGCAGACAGGGTGGCTCTTGAGCCGGGTGGAGAGCGCGACCTCTGTGACGCTGTCGCCCAGCGTCTCCTTCATAAAGTCGAACAGCTCCTTATACTCCTTCTCCTGCGCCTCTTTCTCTGTCTTTTCCTCGTCGCTCTCCAGGTCGAGATCCCCGCCCGAGACCGAGCAGAACTTTTTCTCCTGGTATTGCCCGAGCATTTCAAGCATGAATTCGTCGACCTCGTCGGTCAGGAACAGAATGTCATAGCCCTTGTCGCGCACGAGCTCGCACTGCGGCAGCTGCGCGAGCTTGTCGGCGTTTTCGCCCGCGGCGTAATAAATCACCTTCTGCTCGGCCGGCATCGCGGCGGCGTATTCCTCAAGCGTCGCGAGCTTGCCGTCTGAAGCGCGGCGGAAAAGCACCAGCGGCTCGAGCAGCTCCCTCTGCCCACCATAGGAGCGGTAGATGCCGAATTTGATATTCAGGCCAAACACGCCCCAGAATTTTTCATAGGTTTCGCGATCCTGCTCGAGCAGCTCGAGCAGCTCCTTTTTTACCCGCTTCTCAATTGCGTTGGCGATCACCTTGAGCTGGCGGTCATGCTGCAGCGTCTCGCGGGAAATATTGAGGGTCAGATCTTCAGAGTCGACGACGCCCTTCACAAAGCTGAAGCAATCCGGCAACAGGTCGGCGCAGCGATCCATGATTTTGACGCCGCTCGAATACAGCTCAAGGCCTTTTTCAAAGTCCTTGGAGTAGTAGTTGTAATCCGCGCGCGCCGGGATAAAGAGCAGCGCCTGGAATTCGGTCGTGCCCTCGGCCTTCATGTGGATCACCTTGAGCGGTTTCTCATAATCATAGAACTTCTCCTTGTA
>CAZKRQ010000092.1:0-2780 GCA_964555125.1 uncultured Oscillospiraceae bacterium | reverse complement strand
AGTCCTCGTCGGTCAGCTCCTTTTTATTGCGCTTCCAGATCGGGACCATGCTGTTGAGCGTCTCGTTCTCGGTATAGGTTTCGTAGTCGTCCGAGCCCTCTTTCTTTCGGCTGTGCTCGACATCCATCCGGATCGGGTAGCGCACATAGTCGCTGTAGCGCTTGACGAGTCCCTGAATGCGGTAGCTGTCGAGGTATTCGTCAAAGCTCTCCTCTCCCTCGTCGGGCTTGACGTGCAGCGTGATGACCGTGCCGTGCGATTCCTTTTCGGCCGGGACGACCGTATAGCCGTCCGCCCCGTCTGATTCCCATTTCCACGCCCCGTCCTCGCCGAACGCTTTTGTGAGCACCGTGACCCTGTCCGCGATCATAAACGCGGAATAGAACCCGACGCCGAACTGGCCGATGATGTCGATGTCCTCTCCCTTGCCCTCGAGCGCGTTGACAAAATCGAGCGAGCCGCTGTGGGCGATCGTTCCGAGATTGTTGTCGAGGTCGTCCTTCGTCATGCCGACGCCGTTGTCTTCGACTGTGATCGTGCGCGCCTGCTTATCCACGACCAGATCGATATGAAAATCCCCCCGGCTCATGCCGACGCTGTCGTCGGTCAACGATCGGAAATAGAGCTTATCGATCGCGTCGCTCGCGTTGGAGATGAGCTCGCGCAGAAAAATCTCCCGGTTGGTATATATAGAATGAATCATGAGATCCAAAATCCGTTTGGACTCGGTTTTAAACTGTTTCTTCGCCATGCGTCCGCCTCCAAATAAAATTCGTTAGCACTCTATGAATCTGAGTGCTAACGATACTATACACCGTTTATTTAAAAAAATCAAGTTTTTTTCGCAAAACTGTCCTCCGCAGAAACGGGCATGAGCGGCACAGACGGTGCGGACGCCTGAGAGAAAGCTTTTAGCCGGTGTGAAATCAAAGCGACCCGTCACGTTTATTTCTCAAAAAAACGGTAGATCGTTTTGTGATCGAATGTCTCTCCGGGATGCAGCACCGGCGAGGGGAAATTGCGGCACTCCATCGCGTTGGGGAAGAGCTGGGTTTCGAGGCAAAACGCCTCTCTCGGCGCATACTTCGAGCCCTTTTTCCCCGCTCGGGGGGTGAGGAAGTTCGCAGAATAGAATTGCAGGCCCGGCAGCGTTGTCTGCACCTCCATCCCGACGCCCGTCCTGGCGCAATAGGCGCGCGCGGCCTCGCGAAGCCCTTCGCCGCGAAGCACAAAGTTGTGGTCATAGCCGTTCCCGCAGTGCAGATGCGGATCGTCCATGTCGATCTGCTCGCCGATACATTTGGGCGAAGTAAAGTCGAACGGCGTTCCCGCAACGGATATAAACCGGCCCGTCGGCAAACAGGCCGCGTCGTTCTCGGTAAACGAATCCGCAAAAATTTGCAGCTGCTGGTCGTAGACGTTGCCGGTTCCCTGTCCCGCAAGGTTAAAATACGTGTGGTTCGTCAAGTTCACCACCGTATCCCGGTCGGTTTTGGCGAAGTAGGAGATGGTCATCGCGTTGTCGTCGGACAGCGAAAGCGTAACGCTCAGCTCGAGATTTCCCGGATAGCCCTCTTCACCGTCGGGGGAAAGGCGGGTGAATACCAAGCCCTGCTCATCCATACGGCTGCGCCATACATATTTGTCAAAGCCGCGCAGGCCGCCATGCAGATGATTGCCGTTGTCATTGCGCGCAAGGCAATATTCTCTGCCGTTGAGCACAAACCGGCCGCCCGCGATGCGGTTCGCGTGCCGCCCGATCACGGCGCCGAGATAGCCGTCGTTTTTTTCATATTCCTCGAGCGTATCGTAGCCCAAACAGACGTCGATCATTTCGCCCCTCGCCGGCACGCAAATCGAGGTGACCGTGCAGCCATAGTCGAGAACGGTTACACGCATCCCGTTTCTATTGTGCAGACAATACTCGAGCACCTTGCTTCCGTCGCGCGCCGCCCCAAAATCTCTACAGGTGATTTCCACGCCGCATTCCTCCTCGTTCCGGCCCGGCAGGGCCTATCGATTCTTTTCTTTATAGTATCACAAAACAACACGGGTTGGCTACAAAAAAGTAAAGTTTGGACTTTTCCAATCGATTCGGAAAAAGTACGATTTATACGGCGCGGAGCAGTTAAGCTGATAGTGTAACAAGCTGTGGGGCTCGTCGAAAAAGCAGTTGCGCTGTGTATCGTTTTTTCGCCGCTGCACAGCGTTTATTTTCATTGACGAAAGGAGCGTATCATGAGCACAGCATTTTTGTATGGGGCCGCGAGCGGAACAGATTCGTTGAATTTCCAGGTCGTCGGGGGCACAACACAGCCGGCCTCACCGAAAGAGGGCACGGTATGGGTCAACACCGCGACGCCGGTCAGCGGATACCTAGCGATCGGCAATATCGCGTATGACCCCGGCAGCGTGCCGGAGGGAACGGTGATGATCGTCTATGACGGCTCAACTCCGGGCCGGGATAGGGTCTTCAATATTTTAAAAAAGGACAGCATGTGGATGGCCCTGGTGCGAATCTATCAATATGTCGGGTCTGCATGGGAACCCAAGTCGAGCAAAATCTTTACAGGCGGGCAGTGGGTCGACACCCCGGACGGCACCTTTTTTGACGGCGCAAACGGAGGGGCAAAGGTCTCGATCTCCGTGCGCACGTCAGAAGACCATGTCAGCGGCGCCTCCATATATTTGGGCAATAAATGGTCCTCGGACAATTCGAGAACGAATTACGGCTTTTACATCACGAGCCCCGTGGATCTCACGCCGTATAGAAGTCTGAA
>CAZKRQ010000091.1:0-7376 GCA_964555125.1 uncultured Oscillospiraceae bacterium | reverse complement strand
GGTAAAGACCGCTACGCAGCACGGCGCGGACTTCGGGGTGGAGCTTCGCGACCCCCTGCCTCAGGCAGCCGTCGAGGATATGATCCAGCGTGATCTGCCGCTCAAGCGTGCCGTAAAACAGCGCGGTCGCGAAGAGCATCTCCCGCCGGCCGAGCTTTGCCTTGGCGGCCCGGTTCTTGAGCGCCAGATTGGAATACGCGCCGCCGTCGACGTCGATCAGGCAGCGCGCGGCAAGCCGTCTCGCCGGCATCAGTCCCGTTTTCTCCTGCCAAAGATGAGGATCAGCCGCAGCAGGTTCGCCACCGACACGGCGAGCGCCGCGACATAGGTCATCGCCGCCGCCTTGAGCACCTTGCGGGTGCCCTCCAGCTCCTGCCCGGTCAACAGCCCGCCCTGCTCGAGCGCCGCAACGGCGCGGCGGCTCGCGTCGAACTCAACGGGCAGCGTCACCAGCTGAAACAGCACCGAGAGGCTGAACAGCACGATGCCGATGAAGACAAGCGGCCGAAAGCTCAGGATATAGCCCAGCAGGATCGCGGGCCACGAGAGGTTCGCGCCGATATTGCAGATCTTGACCATCGACGTGCGCAGGCGAATGGGCGCGTATTCCTGCGCATACTGGCAGGCGTGGCCCGCCTCATGCGCCGCGACGCCCGCCGCCGCGATCGAGGGGCTCATGTAGGTGGAATCGGACAGGCGGATCACGTCGGTGGTCGGGTCATAGTGGTCGGTCAGCTCGCCCTGCACATGCTCGATGCGCACATGCTGCAAGCCGTTCGCGTCGAGCACGCGGCGCGCCGCCTCAGAGCCCGTGATCCCCGCCGCCGTGCGGTAGCGATTGAATTTGTTGAAGGTGGATTTGACCCTCGCCTGCGCGATCAGCGCCACCAGAAAGGCAGGCAGCACCAGCACCAGATACCAGATGTCTACGCCGTAATAACCGGGCATTTCTTTTACCTCCATCCTGAATTTGCCGCGCCGCCCGAATCATGCGCGAGCGCGCCGTTTCGAAGCGCGGAAAACAAAAATACGGGCAGCCGGGTTGCCCCCGCGTATGCCTCCCGCTAAAGCAGGCTGTCGCCCGCTTTAAAGCGGCGGCCGGCGGCCCATTCGGCGCCGCGCATCTGGCGGCTGCCCTCCGGCTTGACCTCGCACAGCTCGACCGCGCCCTCTCCCGCCGCCACAACCAGCGGGTCGACCGACAGGATTTCTCCGGGCCGCCCGCTTCGAGCAAGCACGCGCGCCTTCATCAGCTTGATCTTTTTTTCACCATAGGAGAAGCAGGCGTTGGGCCAGATGCACAGCGCGCGCGCCTTATTAAAGATCGCGCGGGCGGGCTCGTCCCACCCAAACGCGCCGCTCTCTCTTGTAAACGGCGGCGCAAAGGTCGCCGCGCCGTGATTCTGCGGCGTGCGCTTTGCCTCGCCCCGCTCGATGGCCGCGGCGGTCTCGCAGAGCAGCCCCGCGCCGGCCTCGCCGAGTTTGTCGAACATCGAGACCGCGTCATCCTCGTCGGTGATCGGGCACTTGGTGAACGCGATCGTGTCGCCGGTGTCGAGCCCCTCGTCCATATACATCGCCGTCACGCCGGTAACGCGCTCCCCCGCGAGCAGGGCGGTTTGCACCGGCGCCGCGCCGCGGAATTTGGGCAACAGCGACGCGTGAATATTCACGCAGCCCTTCGGCGGAATTTCCAGAATCTCCTTGGGCAGGATGCGGCCATACGCGACGACCGCGATCATATCGGGCGCGAGCGCGCGGATGGTCTCCGCCGCCTTTCCGTCCCGCAGTTTAGCCGGCTGAAAGACCGGGAGCCCGAGCTCCTGCGCGAGCAGCTTCACGGGCGGCGGCGTAATCACCGCCTTTCGCCCGACCGGCTTATCCGGCTGACAGAACACGCCGGCGATCTCCTGCTCGCGCGCGAGCGCGCGCAGCATGACCGCCGCGATGTCGGGCGTGCCCATAAACAGAATCCTCATTCGTCCCCGTCCTCGCTGTTGAACAGCTCGTCGAGCTCCTCGTCGGTGTAGATTCGATCGACAAGATCGATGAAGAGCCGGCCGTCCAGGTGGTCCGTCTCGTGCAGCGCGGCGCGCGCCGCCATATCGCGGCACTCGAGCGTAAACTCTTTGCCGTTTCGGTCCTGCGCCCTGACGACGACCCGCACGGGCCGCTCGACATAGCCGCGCATATCCGGGCAGGACAGACAGCCCTCGAACGCGCCGACGGTCTCCTCGCTGGTCTCGAGGATTTCGGGATTGATGAGCTCGACGATCTCGTCCTCCCGCACGATGACGACCGCCCGGCGCAAAATGCCGACCTGCGGCGCCGCGAGGCCCGCGCCGTCCGCCCGCACCATCGTCTCGCGCAGGTCGTCCATCAGATCGTGGGTCCTCTTGCCGAAGTCGGTCACCGGCCGGCTGGTTTTGCGCAGCATCGGGTCATCCTTTAAAAGTATTGTTCGCAGTCCCATATTTCATACCCTGCCTTTCAGCTGTCAAGCTCATTTTTAAAATCGACAAACAGCTTCGCCTTATGATTGTATGCGCTCTGATCCCACTCCTGCATACACACACGCAAAAAATCGCGAAACTGCCGGTCGCCCCGGCACTTGAGGATCAGGCGATAGCGGAAAATGTCGTTGATATACGCGACGCGCATCGGCGCCGGGCCGAGCACGCGAATCGGCATATTATTATACCTTTTTTTCTGAATTTTTTCAACAAGCCCGCCAAAGAACGCCGCCGCCGCCGCCGCGGTCTTCTCCTCGCGCGCCGTCACGCCGACCGTGCACAGCACGCAGAAGGGTGGGTAGAGATGCATCCGGCGGGAGACGATCTCGTTTTGATAAAAGCTGTTGTAGTCCTGCCGCGCGGCCAGACGGATGAGGGAATTCTCAGGGTCGATGGTCTGGATCACCGCCTCGCCCTCGCGCTCGCCCCGGCCCGCGCGGCCCACCACCTGGGTGAGCATCGAAAAGGAGCGCTCGGACGCCATATAGCTCGGCATCAGCAGCAGTTGATCAACACTCAGCACGCCGACCAGCGTGACGTTGGCGAAGTCCAGCCCCTTCGCGATCATCTGCGTACCGATAATGATGTCGTGCTCGCCCCGCTCAAATTCCCGCAGGCTCTTTTCCAGCGCGTGCCTGCGGGCTGTCGAGTCGAGATCGAGCCGCAGGATACGCGCGGCCGGAAAAAGCGCCTCGAGCTCCTCCTCGATCTTCTGCGTGCCGATGCCGGTGTGCTTAATTTTTCCGCCGCACGCCTCGCAGGTCTCGGAGATCGGCAGGGTGCGGTTGCAGTAATGGCAGACATAACAGCCGCGGGTTTTGTGGACGACCAGCGGCGTGTCGCAGTTGGGGCATTTGACGATTTGGCGGCAGGCGCAGCACATGCTGACCGTGCGGTAGCCGCGCCGGTTGAGCAGCAGGATCACCTGCTCCTTTTTTTCGAGCCGCCTGTCGATCTCCTCCTTCAAATACAGGCTGATATAGTGGCTGTTGCCCGCGAGCAGCTCCTGCCGCATATCCACCACCCGCACCCTGGGCAGCGGCATCTTTCCATACCGCTCGGCGAGCGAAACAAGGTTGTAAGCGCCCTGGGTCGCAAGATAATAAGAGACCACCGAGGGGGTCGCCGACGCGAGCAGCAGCTTCGCGCCGTTCTCTCTGGCGCGAAACTTCGCGACCGCGCACGCGTCATAGCGGGGGTTCTGCTCGGACACGTAGCTCTGCTCCTGCTCCTCGTCGACAATAATCAAGCCGAGCCGGCGCACCGGCGCAAACACGGCGGAGCGGGTCCCGACAATGACGTCGTAATCCCCGCTGCGGATATGCTCCCACTGGATCTGGCGCTGCGCGTCCGACAGGCCGCTGTGCAGAATGCCGACGCGCGCGCCGAACAGCTCCTTGAGCCGGAAGATCATCTGGGTCGCCAGCGCGATCTCGGGCACGAGCACCAGAGCGCCCCGCCCCGCGCGCACCGCCCTCTCGATCAGCTTGACGTAAATATGCGTCTTGCCCGAGGAGGTCACGCCGTGCAGCAGCGCGATGTCGGGCCTTTGGGGGTCGCGAAAGCCCTCCTCGAGCTCCTCGAGCGCCTTGCCCTGCGCCTGCGTGAGCGGGGGGATCTCCCGACGGCCGAGAAGCCAGCCGCGATAGGCGTCGTCCTCCCGGGTGCGCTGCTCCGTCTCGAGGATCCCCTTTTCGGTCAGCCGGCGCAGTACGTCCCGCCCGACCTGCGACGCCTCGCAGGCCGCCTGCGCCGTCATCGGATGATCGCGCAGCAGCGCGCAGAGCCTTCTCTGTTTTTCGGTCAGCCGCTCGGGCGCCGCTTTGGGGCGATAGACATAGACCGTTTCCAGATGCGCGCTGCTCAGCGCCTCCATCGTCTCCCCCTTCTCGCCGGGCACCAGCCGGCTGTTCTTGGGCAAGACCGCGCGAACCGCGTCGTAATAGGTGCAGAAGGTCGTCTCCCGCAACAGGAGGATGAGGCGCACCAGCTCGCCGTCGAGCAGCGGCTCCCCCCGCTCGATGTCGAGGATCTCCCTTCGCTTCGGGTCGTCGTTGTCCGGCTCCAGCCCCAACACAACGCCCATGCGCGGCGCGGCCTTGCCAAACGGCACCAGCACCCGCGCCCCGACCCTCGCGAACGGGGCCAGCGCCTCGGGCACGGCATAGCTGTAAAGCTTGTCAAACGCAAAGGCGGCGTTGTCAACCGCCACCAAAACGCCGGTTTCGATCATCGCCGCCCTCCTCGTCTTTATCTTTTCCCTCGGAAATTTCAGCGATCCTGTGCCTCGCGCTCGACAACGCGGAACTTGTGCGCGCCGAACTCGTCGATCGCGATATTGACAGGCTTATCCTCCAGGATCCGCTTATCCTCCAACGCCTCCTCCGCAATGTCGCGGGAGCGCTTGGCAATCGCCACAACAAGGCTGTAGGGGCTCTTGCTCTCGGTCAACAGCTGTGCAATTTGAGGTTTTAACATAATTCATTCTCCTTTTCCTTCATATTCTCGCCGTCCTTTATCTGCCACGCGTCGATGACGCTTGAGAGCTGCCGCGCGCAGTCCTCCGCAACGATGTTTTTGATCGACGCATCATAGAAATGAAGCTCCTCCAGCTCCTTCTCCGCAATTGCCAGACGCTGCTCGATCTCCTCGTCGGTCTCGGTGCTGCGCTTTTTGAGCCGCTCGCGCAGCGCCTCGAGGGAGGGCGGCACGATGAACACGCACAGCGAATCGGGATAGCGCAGCTTGACGTTGCGCGCGCCCATGACCTCGATGATGAGCACGACGATGTTGTCGCCGACCAGCTTCTGCTCGAGCTCGTCGAGCGGCGTGCCGTACCAGTTCTCCGCATAACATGTATATTCAAGCATACGGCCCGCATTGACCCTGCGCATAAATTCCTGCTCGTCGATAAAATAGTAGTTGACGCCGTCGGTCTCGTTCGCGCGCGGCTTGCGCGTCGTGCAGGAAACGCTCAGCTGTATGTCGCCGCGCCGCGCCATCAGCAGCTTGACGACCGTGTCCTTGCCACAGCCCGAAGGTCCCGACACCACGATCAGCTTTTTCTGGTCAATCATCCTCGATCGCCTCGTCCGCCTCGTCGTCGCCCAGCCTGTTCGCCACCGTCTCCGGCTGCACAGCGGAGAGGATCACATGGTCGGAGTCGGTCACGAGCACCGCGCGGGTGCGGCGGCCGTAGGTCGCGTCGATCAATGTTCCCCTGTCCCGCGCGTCCTGGATAATGCGCTTGATCGGCGCGCTCTCGGGGCTGACAATCGCGATCAGCCGGTTTGCGGACACCATATTCCCAAAGCCTATATTGATCAGTTTCAAAGCCTTTCCTCCCGTTTTGCTCACTCGATATTTTGGATCTGCTCGCGGATCTTCTCGATTTCCGCCTTGAGGGCGACGACCGTGGTCGTGATGTCGAGATCGTTCGCCTTGCTGCCGATGGTGTTGGTCTCGCGGTTGACCTCCTGAATCAGAAAATCCAGCTTTCGCCCCACAGGCTCCTTTGCCCTGAGAATTTCCCGAAACTGGGCGATGTGCGAGCGCAGGCGGACGGTCTCCTCGTCCACGGCGCTCTTGTCCGCATAGATCGCCGCCTCCAGCAGCAGCCGGTTTTCGTCGATATTCTTGTCCTCCAGCACCGCTCTCATACGGCCCAGCAGCTTATCGCGATAGCGCTCGATGCGCGTTTCGGAGTCCTTTTCGATCTCGCCGACCGCCCGCTCGATGGTCTCCAGGCGGGAAAGGACGTCCTCCAGCATCTTTTCGCCCTCGGCGGCGCGCATGGCGCAATAGCTGTCGAGTGCCTCGTTCAGCACCGCGCTGACGTCGCTCCAGACCTGCGCCTCGTCGGGCTGCTCGCGCGCGATCGAAAACACATCGGGGAAGCGCGCGATCTGGGTCGCGGTCACCTGGTTGGGGATCTCCAGCTCGGCGGCGAGGCGGTTCAGCGCCTCGGCATAATTTCTCGCAAGCGCCATATCGAGCTCGACAGTCTGCTGCGCGCTGTCCGCGACAATCGTCACGCCGACATCCACCTTGCCGCGCGCAATGCGGCCGCTCAGCGCCGGCTTGAGTTTTTCCTCAATAAAGGAATAGGCCCGGGGCACATGGGTGTTCACCTCGAGATAGCGGTGGTTCACCGAACGAAGCTCCACTGTGATCTCCCGCCCGTTTCGGGTGTCCTGCGCTCTTCCGAAGCCGGTCATGCTGTTCACCATAGAAAACCGCCTTGTTGTCGTATTTGAATTTCATTTTACAATCAATACATGTCCAAGTCAACCCGGCAGAGCGAATCGCACTTCCGCTTTTGCCTCTCTTCGCGGCCGCGTCACAGGCGCTCGCCGTTTTCCATCACAACCATAGAGGGCGCGGGTTCCCCCTCCCGCTCGAAATCCGCGGCGAGCTTGGCCAGCATATACCGTCTCAGCTCCGCTCGAGAGCCGAATTTCGTGGCCTGATAGGGAAAAAACGGGTTTGTTTTTTCAAAAAACAGCAGCCCCTGCTGGTCGTCGATGAGAACGCCGGCATGAGAATTGTGGAGGATTCCGTCATGCTCGCTCCAAACCGAGATCAGGGAAAGGGAACCCTGCGAAAACCGAACGCCGCGCTCCTCCCACTGCTTTCGGAGCGCCTGCGCCCTTTCCTCCTCCGACGGCGCGTCGCGCACGTTTACAGGCGCAAACAGGGTAAAATAGGCCGCCATCTGCTCCGCGTCAAACGTGACGGGCGCATTCCCTTCAAACACCTCTCTGTCGCTGAACAGATATGCGTCCTCGTTCGCGCAGGCCCACTCGGACGGCGCGAGGGCCCGCTCCACCCCGATCGTGTTTTGCAAAAGCAGATAGGCCAGCG
>CAZKRQ010000090.1:4230-7377 GCA_964555125.1 uncultured Oscillospiraceae bacterium | reverse complement strand
ACACCGATGACAGGTTTCATGCCCGTTTACCCCGTCAGTCGATCGAGAGCAGCGAGCCGATGGTGGCGGCCAGGCTCGCCGCCAGAATAAAGAGCTGATAAGGCAGGGTTCCCAGCCTGCCGCAGATGGGGCTCTCCCCCGCCTCTTTGCGCGATTTGCCGTAGGCGATGATGAGCATCAGGCTGCTGAGCACCGAGATCGCGCTCACAAGCCTCGTGAAAGACATAAAGCTGCCGATGCCGGTGACGGCGATGAGGAAGGAGGGCACGGCCGCGATAAGCCAGCTGACCCGGTTGCCGGTTTTCAGCTGCTCGTGCACGATGTCGCGCAGGTTGAGGGTGCTCGACCAGAAGGTGGTCACCAGCGCGAGCAGGGTGAACAGGCTGCCGATCCAGACCGCCCAGTCGCCGATGCCCTTTGAGAGGCCGAGCAGCGCGAGCTCGGTCACGTTGCCCTTGGAGCCGAGCAGGGTCGCGACGGTGAGCACAAGCACCAGCACCGCGTCCAGACCGATGCCCGCGACGATGGACAGCCGCACCTTTTTCGCGTCGCCGCCCAGGCCCTTGACCGCCTGGATGACCGATTGACTCGCCGTCAGCGCGAACATGCACATGCCGTACAGCGCGAGCGCGGCGTTCCAGCCCTGCGACTGCGCGGGCAGGGGCGTCCAATCCGTGAAGCAGACGGCGACGGCGAGCGCGGCGACAATGCCGTAAATCAGCGCGACGGTGTATTTTTCAAAAATGCCGACCGCCTTGAGGCCAAAGAGCACGACCGCCCCCGCGAGCGCGAAAAAGACGAGCTCGGCAAGCCAAAGCGGCATCGGCACCAGCGCGACGATGGCCTCGGCCGCCCCGATGATATAGCCGCTGATATTGATGATGACCGAAAAGCCGAACACCGCGAACGCGATCCATGTCAGGGCCTTTTTCGCCTTGCCGACAAAAAGGAAGGTCTCAAAGCATTTGACCATTTGCAGACCGCCGCAGTTGTAGGACAGCTCGGCGATCATGAAGTGCAGCAGCACATTGCACGCGAACGCCGCGAGCAGGATCAGCAGGGTGCCCGCAAAGCTGTTGCGGGACGCGAGATAGGGCACCGCCATGATGCCGCCGCCGATGCTGTGCCCGATGATGATGCTGGTCGCCTCCCAGACCGAGAGGCGCGCCTCGCTTTCGTTCTTCCTGTTTGCCATTTCCGATTCTCCCCGTTCTTTATTTTTCTATTGCAGGTTCTATTGTATTAGTATAACATGAATCTGGCCGCGAACAAAGTGTTTTTGCAGCAAGGCTCCCCCGCAAATTTACCTCAAACCGCATTTTCAGGCGCAAAGCGGCAGAAAGCCGGGTGGCGCCGGGAGGGAAAGCATGTTATAATTGAGAAAAAAACGAAAATCGGGGGGGAATTCCCGCGAATCCTCCCCCCGGTTTCAGAGGAGCTTGCATGAAAAAGAAACTGACTGTCTGGGAAAGCGCGTGCATCATCACGGGCTACGGTATCGGCGGCGGCGTGATGGCGATGCCCTATCTCGCGCAGAGAAACGGGGTGCCGGTCAGCCTTTTGATCCTGCTCGCGGCCTTCGCGGCGAGCTATGTGCTGCATGTCATGATCGCCGAGCTGGCCGTGAAGAGCGGCGAGGGCGCGCAGATCGTGCAGGTCTTTTCAAAATATCTCTTTCGGGGCAGGCTGAAGAAGGCGCTCACGGCGATCTTCTTCGTGCTGATGGCGCTGGTGCTGTTCACCAACCTGGCGGCGTATATTTCCGGCGCGGCGGAGATCATCAGCGCGTCGCTGCCCGTCTCCGAGACAATCGCCCGCCTTGTGTTCTACGTCTTCGCGGCCAGCGTCGTCCTCTTCGGGCTCAAGGCCGTCGGCGTGAGCGAAAAGGTCGCGGTCGGCGCGATCTTCGCGCTGGTCGCCGTGCTCGCGGGCGCGTCGCTGCTGCATCTGCGCAATCCCCTGCCGCTGGCGGCGGGCAGCGCCAACGAGGGGCTGGCCTTTTTCGGCATGGCGATGTTTGCGTTTTCCGCGTTCTTCTCCATACCGCAGGCGGTCGAGGGCCTGGGCGGCGACGAAAAAAAGGTCAAAAAGGCGGTATTTCTCGGGCTGCTCAACAATTTCGCGCTCATCCTCGTCATCTCTCTGTGCGCGCTGCTCTCCTCGACCGAGGTGACCGAGGTCGGCATGATCGGCTGGAGCGCGGGCATCGGCGCCTGGGCACAGGCGGTCGGCAGCGGGTTCACGGTGCTCGCGATGCTCACGACCTACTGGTCGATCTCCCTCGCGCTGGCCGACATCGTGCGCGACCAGACCCGGCTGGGCAGCCGTCTGTGCTGGGTGATCGCGACGCTTCCCTCGCTTCTGCTGACCTTTCTGGGGCTGGGCGGCTTCATGGAGTTTATGCGCCTCGCGGGCGGGCTGATCGCGATCATTGTCGCGCTGCTTGTCGTGCCGACCTACCGCATATCCCGCCGCGAGCCGGGCGTGTCCCTTCTGGGCGGCTGGGGCGGTACGGCGATGCAGCTTGCGATCATTCTCGCCTATATCCTGATGGCCGTCGGCAACGTGGTGACGGTATGAGCGCGCGCAGGATCGATCTTTTATTTGAAAACGCGGTGTTTCACACCTGCGAGCGGGAGGACGAGCAGTTTCGCTGCCTCGGCGTGCGAGGCGGGCGCATCTGCTGGCTCGGCGACACGCCGCCCTGGGACGCAAAAATCAAAAGGCGGGTCGATCTCGGCGGCCTGCACGCCTATCCCGCGCTGACCGACGCGCATCTGCACCTGCTGTTTACGATTGTGCAGGCCGCGTCCGACGCGCAGATCTGCAAAATCGGGGAGAGCGGCGTCGAGCCGCGGGATCTGGCCGGGGTCGAACGCCGCGTCCGGGAGATCGCCGCGCGCACAGCGAAGGGGCAGATCATCGCCGCGACCAATTACATCATCTCCGCCATGGCGGAAAAACGCCTGCCGACCCGGCAGGAGCTGGACCGGGCGGCCCTCCTCCGGGGTGCCGCCGACGGCACCATCGACATGATCGCCACCGACCACGCCCCCCACAGCTGGACCGAGAAGGGCAAGGGCCTGGAAAAGAGCGCCATGGGCGTGGTGGGGCTGGAGACCGCCTTCGCCGCCCTTTATACCCACC
>CAZKRQ010000090.1:0-4220 GCA_964555125.1 uncultured Oscillospiraceae bacterium | reverse complement strand
CGACGGGCACAGCGCGGCGCTTTCCCGCGCGATGCTGCGCCGGGTCGGCCGCGCGCCCGACCAGAACAGCGGCATTTTGACCGGCTGGGAGCACGAATCCATGCAGGGGAAGATCACCGACGCCATCGCCGCGGGCGTTCGCCCCGCCACCCTCGCAAAAGGGCTGGCCCACTTCGCCAACGCCTGCGCCTCCTTCGGCATCGCGCGTGTCTGCGCGCTGGACGGCGCGGCGGGCGTGGAGAAGGACCCGATGATGGGGCTGCTCATCTTTCTCGCGCGGCGGATGCCGCTCGAGGCGCGCTTATATCCCGAATATATGTCGCTCGCGCGGGTCGAGCCGCTGCTCAAATATATGCGCCGGCCCCGCGTGGGCGGCTGCGGCGAATGGGAAATGGACGGCAGCGTCGGCTCGCACAGCGCGGCGCTCTCCGAGCCCTATGCCGACACCGGCGCGGCGGCGGACTGCTACTATTCCGCCGGGGAGCTGAACAAAACCGTGCGCGAGGCGCACGCCCGAGGCTGGCAGATCGCGGCGCACGCGATCGGCGACCGGGCCATTGCGCGCATTCAGGCCGCTTTTTCCCACGCGCAGGCGGAGGAGGGGCCGCGCGCGGGCGCGCCGCACCGCATCGAGCATTTTGAATTCCCGTCACGCGATTCGGTCGAGCAGCTCAAGCAAAGCCCCGTCGCGATCACGGTGCAGCCCGGCTATTCCTGGATAGACAAGCGCTATCTGCACAGCTACGAGCACTTTCTTTGCCCCGAAGCGATCGCGCGGCAGGTTCCCCTCGCCGAGCTGGTGCACGCAGGCGTCACCGTGTGCGGCTCGTCGGACAGCCCCGTGCAGAGCATCGACCCCTACGCGCAGATGCTGGGCATGATCGATTTTTACCTTCCCGAACAGTCGCTGAGCGCCTACGAGGCGTTTTGCAGCTATTGCGCCGCCCCGGCGCGCGCCCTCGGCGAGCAGGACGAATGGGGCACGCTTGCGCCCGGCAAGCGCGCGGATTTTTTCACCACGGAAACCGACATTTTCTCCTGCCAAGGCGCGCAGATCGCGCAGGTGCGCGCGCAGGCACTCTATCTCGAGGGGCGCGCGTACCGCCGCCGCAAGGGCACCGTCGCCGAGCTGCTCTCCCTGCTGTTTCAAAAGCCGAAACTTCTGTAAGACAAATTGTCACCGCGGGGAGGCGTCATTCCCATGGAATCTGTTCCCAGCCCCGAAAGCGTGTCGAAAGCGCTATTGAAAAGGGTTTTCTTCCTTTATGGGGCGGCGATGCTCATTCTCGCCCTGCTGCACTTCGCGCCCTTTTCGTGGTCGCTTCATCTGCTGTGGCCCTTTCTCTCCACCCTGCCGGAGGATTGGTTTTATGCCTCCTTTCTCCTGCTCAACGCGCTTTTCACCGACCTTTTGCCGATTTTCTTTTTGCGGGCGCTGTTTCGCCCGGTTCGAGACCTTTTCGTGCCCGACCGCACCTACTCGACCTCTTTTCTTTCGGTTGTCGCCCTGTTTTGCAGCGGCAGATTTGCAGCCCTGCTCGGCGGCATCCTCACCACATGGCTCGAATCTGTATACTATTCTCTGTCCGGCGCGGCAAAAAGGCCGACGGTCAAATCCGCATTTGAAAGGGGAGCGTTCACCAAATGGCGAATGCTCCCCTCTTTATCATCGCTATGCCGTTTCGCAGCGGAAGAAGCGCAGATCAATTTTTATCTGTCCGATGAACCCGCCATCTCGTAAACCGCGTCCGCATCCTCCTTTGGGGTCGTCTTCTCCATGATGACGGCGAGCCCGAATATCACGGCCACATTCAGGCCGAAACGGATGAACGCGAATTTGATTCCGAGCTGTGTTATCTCGAACAGCATCATGGGAACCTTCGTCGTCGACCACGCGCCGATGAAAATAAAAATATTGGTCAGCGAAACGCCCTTTTTCAGAAACACTGCCGCAACCGGGAAAGCCGCGTATAGTGGCCCCGCCGACAGAGAGCCCAAAAGAAACGCGAGCAAACCGCCCTTTATCCCCGCGTCTTTTCCCATATATTTTGTCATGGTTTCCCTTGGGATCCACACGTCCATCAGGCCGAGGATCAAAAAAATCGGCGGTATAATGGATAGCATCTGCACGAGATGATCCAGAGAAAGGGACGCGACTTCCCGCCCAAATTCCGGCTTCACGAATAATAGCAGCAGATTTGCCAGCAACAAAATCAGAAAAAATCTGTATCTGGCGAGAAACTTTTTCAGCTTTGTCACCGCATCAACACTCCCACCACACAGGATGTAACGATCGCAAAGATAAGCGAGAGGGCATTTCTTTTTATCGCAATCCGCTTTCCGAAATACTGGATTTCCAGAGGCAGCGTAGCGACGCCGACCATCATAAGCGTTGAAATGAAGATCGCGATCTGGGCGTACCCCGCGCCGGCCGCAAGCAGTGAGGCGGCGAGGGGAAACGCGACAAAGCCCGGAATCAGGGTAACGCAGCCGACAACGGCGGCAATCGCCATGCCCAAAACGCCGGAATCGGCGCCGAGAAGTCTGGAAATGGTCTGCGCGTCCAGCAAGGTGAGAATGAAGCCGATCAAAAGCAGAATCGTTAAAATCGACGGCAGAATGTTCTCAAAAGATTTCCACGCCTTTTCAGTGCGAGCTTTGTTTTTTCTCTATCCTTAAAAAAGGAAAACAGCAGCCAAGCGATCGCGATTCCATATAAAATTTTGGTGAACATCCCTTTCCCTCCCCTTTTCACACCGCAATGATCCGTCTGTTTTTCCGGCAAAGATTGCCGCGGGCCAACAGCTCGCCTGCGCCTCTTACGGCGCGACGCCTCGCCGGCATTTTCGCCGCGCCCAACGGTTGCGGCGTTTTTTTATTCCTCCGCGTAATTTTCCAGCCATTCGTCCTCGAGCTCGGACAATTCGGCCTTGCATTTCTCAAGGGAAGCGCACACATCGGCGAGCTTTTCATGATCGGTTGAGACCTCGGGCAGCTCCAGCTGCGCCTGATAGTCGTAAATATCCCCCTCCAGCTCCTCCATTCGCTTCTCGATATAGCTGCGCCGCTCGCGCTCAAGCGCGCGCTGACGGCGCAGCTCCTTCTGATTGTTGATAACCGCCTTCACGCTCTCGACCGCCGCGTCCCGCGCCGCCTTTTCAGGGTCGGGGCGCGCTCCCTGCTCGGGCTGCGCGGGCATCACGCCGGTCTCTCTGTACTGCCTGTACTTCTCCATGCTCTCGAACAGCAGGCCCTCTCCGTTTTCGAGCAGCAGCACGCGGCCGTGCAGCTGCTGCATGAGATAGCGGTCGTGCGTCACGACGATCATCGTGCCGCTATAGTCCTTGAGCGCCTCGCACAGCTCGTCCTTTGTATAGATGTCCAGATGGTTGGTCGGCTCGTCGAGCACGAGAAGATTGGGGTGCTCGAGCGCAATGCGCGCGAGATTGAGCCGCGCGAGCTCGCCGCCCGACAGTCCCTTCGCGTCGATAAACACGTCCTCCTCCCGAAAGCCGACCGACGCGAGCAGCTTGCGGATCTCGAGCTGCGACATCGAGGGATAGAGCTCCCAGATATACTCGAGCGGATTTTTGGCGCGCACGCCATAGAGGTTCTGCTCCAGGCAACTCATCCTGACGCCGCCGCCGACCAGCAGCTTTCCTTTGACGGGCGGGTGCTTGCCCTGCAGCACCCGCAGCAGCGTTGTTTTGCCGGTTCCGTTTGCCCCCAGCACGATCAGCCTCTCCCCGCGCAGCAGCGTAAAGCTGAGATTCCGCACAAGGTCCTTCATCCCTGCGGCAACCGTCAGGTTCTTCGCCGTTACGACCTCCTTATACGGCTCCGTCTGCGGCTCGATGCGAAAACGCACCTTGACGTGCGCGGTCAGGTCCAGTCTCTCCAGCATCTTCAAGCGGCTCTTCGCCATATTGGAGGTCGAGGCGCGCGCCATATTTCGCCTGACGTAGTCCTCCAGTTTGGCCGCCTCGGCGGCGGTGCGCTGATAGACCTGCTGCTCCCGCAGGTCGTTGGCCTGCTTTTGCTTCCAGTAGGCCGAAAAGCCCCCGTTATACATCTTTGACTTCCCGTTTTGTATCTCGAGCGTCTTGGTCGTGACGCGGTCGAGAAACCAGCGGTCGTGCGAGACAACGAGCACCGCGCCGCGGTAGCTCATCAAATATCCCTCGAGCCACTCGATGGTCTCGAGGTCGAGATGGTTGGTC
>CAZKRQ010000089.1:0-7403 GCA_964555125.1 uncultured Oscillospiraceae bacterium | reverse complement strand
CCGAAAGCACCGTTAAAAGCTGTTCCACGATTTCACCCCCTTTCCACCCGCTCCCATTGCCACATACCCGGCGTGTCAGGCGGGTATACACAATTCGGCATATCTCCCGCCGCCTTGTAAACCGCGCCTTTATAGCTGTAATATAGGCCGCTCTTCACGGCTACCAGCACGCCCGCGGTTTCCGGATAGGGGATCGGATCATCTGCCGCGCCCGTGTGCGCCAGCTCCACAAGGCGGTAATATGCAAAGGTAGTTGCCACGGGGAAGGCTTCTGCGTTCGACGTGTGCGGGGCGACGATCTCATACAAGAGGCCGCCCGCCTTTATAATCTCGCCTACGGTGTTATAGGCGTGATTATCTATGAATTCCGGATAATCCACCACCGCCGCCGAAGCAAGGATCATTTCGTCAGAAATGGCCCCCGTGCCTGCGGCGCGGTCTTGAACGATCTGCGCCTTGAAGGAAAGGGAAAGAAGGGCGGCGGTGCTGTCGCCCGCCGCCTTCACTTCCCGAAGCTCCTTCTTCAACTCTGCCGTGCCGTCCGGCTTGTCCGGCCTGTGTGTCACGCTCATTCAAAATTACCCCCAATCGAAGATACCCAGCATTCGGAAAGGGCTTCGCCGCGGCCCACGGTCACGCGGACGTTTAGGCCATACTGCACCGCCGCGTTTTTCGTGTTCTCGAAGACGTGCGCCACGCCCTGCAAAACCGCGTTCGTGCAATCCTCCCACGCGGGGGAAGGATCGAAGGGATTGTTTGTCACTTCCACTTTGAACGTGCCGCCCGCGGGAATGTTCCGCGTAACAACCACATTCGCCCGCTTCGGCTGTTGCACCGCTTCCAGCGGCGCGGAAAGATAGATTACAAAGCCGTTGATCGCCTTCGTGAAGGTCAGCGTGCGCACCGCCGAATTTCCCGCGCTGTCCGTGGCCGTGATCGTGATTGTGTGCGCCGCATTCGTCAGCGACGTAAAATCATTCCCGGCCAACGTCAGGTTTACAGACTGCCCAAGCGTTGGCGTGTGCGTCTTCAAGGTCTTTCCGTCCACCTTTTCAACTACGGTCACTATGTCGCCGTCCGGATCGTCCACGGTGTAGGCATAAGAAAAGCCCTCCCGCTTCACTCCAAGATCGGCGTTCTGTCCGGAAATTGTGGGCGGCTGATTGTGGATCACCGCGGACGCGCTGGAAGTGATATATGCGCTTTCGTTCCCCACGCTGTCCCGCGCCTTCACACGGTATTTTACCGTGTTCCAGCTTGTAGGCACATTTTCTTCAAATGTGCGGGCGGCTGTCGCCGCCACCTGCGCATAACTTCCGTTGTTTGTGGCGCGCTCCAAAATATACGTGATCGCGTCGCCCTCCGGATCGGTGGAAGCTCCCCATGATACCGCGATTTTCTGCCCGCTGTAACAATTCGCCGGAACGGAAATGCCGGACGGCGTAGACGGCGCGGCGTTCCATTGAAATTCATAATTTCCGCTTGCGTTGGTGGTATCAGATACCAAGATTGAAGAAGAAAGATTACAAAGCGGGCGCGCGCCCCTGCTGCCGCCGTACGCGTAGGCGTTGACCAGCGCGCCCGAAGAATCGACACGGCGCACGTCGTACGAATTGCCGGAATTCGGCGTGCGAAGCCAGTAATACCACGCCGCCGAAGTATTCAAACTGCTGTTTTTGTAATCACTGTTTGACACACATTCCGCTGTCGGGTAAGCAAGGCGGCTTGTGTTGTCAGAAAACAAGGCCAGCTTCACGCCTTCGGCAATGTTGTTTTCGTTGGCAAGCCCAACTTCCGTTGTAGAAGGAAGGTGCATTTTTGCCGTTACGGTTTCATAACTCCCGCCGTCTGTAACGGTGTTTTTTACCACCGTTACCGTTGTGTCCAGCAAGGCCGCAACAAAGCGATCATCCAGCATTGCAAGGAAGCCCGCCCGCGTGTCGTACCCGTTATAATTCGCGCAATTCGCTTTTGTGGGCGGCGCGTCTGCGCTGTGCTTTGCGCTGTACCACGTCCCCGCCGCCGCGGTGCTGTTCAGCCATTGAAGAAGGTTTGCAAGCGAATAGCGGTTATTACCGTAGCTTCTCCGGTTGCTGTCGCTGTTGCTTGCCTCGATCGCGTCAAACGCCAGCAAAAACGGGATTTTGTCAGTAATCAGCGTTACGGAATTTGCCGGATATCCTGAATGATTTTTGTCCGCAACCTTGAAGACAACCTTTTGTCCTAAAAAGGATTGAAACGCCGCTTTCACGGGAACTTCGATCGTTGCGCCTACGGCAAGCGAACTTAAAGCCTTTGACATTCCTTCATTCCCCCTTTTCTGAAATTGAACCGCCGTCACGCTCTTTCAGCGCGGCGGCGGCCTTGTTGAAGTATTTGTTAAAATGCTGATCCATGTTCCGGATCAAGTGATAGCAATTCCCCTTTGCCGCGTGGCCGCGCCAACTCTGGTATGATTGCTTTACCGCGTCCGGCTCAATCTTTCCGGCCTCCATCAGCCCGCACAATTTCTTCACCTTGCGGCGGGCGTTGCTCTTTGACTTCCGGCGCACCTTGCGGATCACCCCGCCCGTTTCCGTCAAATATGTATGGAAGCCTAAAAAATCAATTCCGTTCTTCAACGGATATATAGCCGTTTTCTCATTTAGGGAAAGCCCCATTTCATTTACACGTCGTTCAATCTCCTTCCAGCAATAGCGCAAATATTCCCGGTCTTCGTGGATCAAATAAAAATCGTCCATATAGCGGCCATAGAATTTCACGCCCAATTTTTCCTTGATGAAGTGATCCAGCGGCGAAAGGTAAAGCAGGGCGAAAAGCTGTGAAGACTGATTGCCGATCGGAATTCCTACGTTGCCTTCGGTGCTGTCTATAATCATATCCAGCAACCACAAGCATTCTGGATCGTCAACATACTTTCGCACAAGCTCCTTCAAAACGTCGTGCCGGATCGAATAGAAGTATTTGCGAATGTCGCCTTTCAGCACCCAGCCGTCAACGCCCTTCTTCCGGTAAAACCGCCGCATGAACTCTTCCAGACGCGCAAGCCCGAAGTGTGTTCCTTTGCCTTCCTGCGACGCGTAATTATCCTTGATGAAGGACGGCAAAACCCGCGGCCCTAACACGTTATCGCATAGGGCGTGTTGCACAACCTTGTCTTTGTAGCTGTTTGACATTACAACGCGTTCTTTTGGCTCATACACAAGAAAGACATTGTAAGGGGAAAGGCGGTATGTTTTCGTCTGTAATTGCACGCTAAGAAGGTGCAAGGCTTCCAGCAAATTTACTTCAAATTTTGCCGCGGCTCCTTTCCAGCGTTTGCCGCGCCGCGCCTTTCGGTATGCGCGGTATAGATTTTCAAAATTCCATACTTTTTCAAAGTCCGTCATTTATAAAAAGCTCCTTGCCGTGTATAACCTCGGCCAAGCCCTGCGGCTATGCTCCGGTATCGGCAATCTTGTATTTATCCCTGCCGTGGATAGCAGGGAAGGGAAACACTTTCCTTTGATGGTGGTATTGTGTTTTCGGCCAGAATTCGGCGCAAGCTGAATTCTTCGGCCTACTCTGTCGAATGATCCACCGAAGCGGGCGCACGCCCCTGTTGCCGTTGTACGCGTTGTTGTTGTTCAGCGCGCCCGAAGAATTGACATTGCGCACGTTGTACGAATTGCCGGAATTCGGCGGCGGGGCGTGCAAAAGGAAAAGAAGAACCTACAAAGTGTTCCCCAAAGGGTTTTCTAAGCTCTCGTTTTGTCCCGCTTCTTCCACGCGGCCACCATGTACTTTATATCAAGAACCAGTTTCGACCAATAATCGCAACTTTTCATTGAAATAAAGCCCATTTCCTGCGAAAGCTCAATAAAAAATAGAAGCTCCTTGCAATATGTCATTGCCTGCTTTTGAAGCCTCTGCCGTTGTCTGAATTCGTCCGCTTGCCGCAAATCTAATTCGTTCGCTTCAAGCGTCATTTCGTAAATGTCAACCGCTTTATCCTGAATGCGGTTCACCAACGTAAAGCGGTATTTCTTCGGGTAACGCTCCGTGCTGTTGGTGATCGTGAAGGTGTGCTTTACAAGGTCTTTTGCCTTCACAATCACGTTGAATTCGGAAGGCTCCTTGCGTTCCCGCTCCTGTCCCTGCATTCAAGCACCGTCCTTTCCTGATCCTCTCCAAAAGCGCGGTATCTTCGGCGCACCCCTCAAAATCGAAGCCCGCCGCCGTGATTGTCAGCGTGGCCGCGTGGCCGGACGGCGTAACGCCGCATAGCACCACCGCCGCCGAATCGCCGCACATTTCGCACGGCGGGCGAAGCTCTGTGAAGATGTTGCCGATCACGCACGATAATTCCGCGCCCGTGCAAGCGCACCGCGTCAACATTCGATCCGGCGCAACGCCGCATTCCATACGCCCGTTGATACCACGCCGTCCAAATCATCAAAGAGGATCAAGAACGGGTTTGCCGTTATGTCATTGAAAAGCACGGCTTCGATCAACTCAATGCGCGCGGTGTTGCTCTGTATCATGTTCACTAAATGGCCTACGGTGTCTTCGTCAAGCACGTTCTTCACCGAAGCGAACCATGCGTTGAAGTCGTTTTCCGCTTCCAACTTAAACGCGTTCATGTAGGCTTGCAGGGCGTTATACTGCTGATCCCCCAAAAGCTCCAAACTTTCCATATAGGACACAAGATCGTTGAACTCTTGAAGGCTCTGCGCCTTGTAGTCTGTGAACCACGCTTGAAGCTGTGCATTAAACGCCGCGGTGTCTATCTGATCCACCACGCCCGCCACAATGCCGCAAAGGGAAGGATCAAGGCGGCGATCCGTTATGACGGCCTGCGATATGGCCGTAACGCCTGCGCCCGTGGTAATGTCTGCAAGGCACAATTCGTATGCGTCCGCGTCCCTCTGCAACGCGGGCGGCGTAGGCGACGCGGAAGGCGTGGAAGACTTCACCACAACGGAAATTAACCGTTCTGTTAAGTCCCAGCGCACAACAATTCGGTCAATCCGGTTCAAAACGCCGTCCGCAACCGGAAGCGTAAGGGAAAGATCGCCCGTGTTGTAATAGAAATAGCCGTTAATCCATGCCTTGCCTGCCTTCACGGTCACAACCATTCCCGAACCCGCCACAACTTGAAGATTGTTTGACGGCACGGGGAACACGCCGTTGCCGATAAAAGAAGCGAAGTATTCGGCCCATTCCTCCGCACGGTATACGCGATCATGGGAAACGGAATTGAAAAAACTTGATTTTTCCATATTTTCACCCCTTTACTTTGCAATTTGCCGTATCTGTGTAAGCAGGGCGGGCAAGCTCTCACCAAAAGTAATGTCGATTTCCTCAATGTTCTGTTGGTATGTTTCGGACACTTCGGTAATACGAACGTTGATCTTGATACCCCAGCGTTTATTAACGCACGTCACCCTGTCGCCTAAATCGTAGTCTTCGCGGTATTTCAGGTTTGCGTGCGTGTTGATCTTGCTGGAAAAACTCAACGTTTCGGCGTATTGTTCCAGCTCCGACGCGCCCCGCTCCAAGAGGCAAGCCAAATATTCCGCGTCCGTGCGCGTAATCTCTGTTTGCGTGCTGTCCGTGTAAACCTTCGTAATATCCGTTGCATTCACAAAGATTTCTTCACGGTCAAGGCCGGACGCACCGCCGCCCACTTCTGCCACAACCCGCGGTTCTACCTCTTCGCCTCCCACGTATGCGGTTGTTTTCAGGTTTTCAACGCTGTTTGTGTATTCCTGCTCTGTGATATTGTCGAATTCCTGCGAAAAGATACAAGGCGGGTTTTCCGTCTGATCCGCGGTCAGGTTGCGGCCAGCGTAGACGCTGAAATAGTGCTTTCCCGCGCGCACGTCTGAACGGGAACGGAAGCCCAGCTTTGCCGCCTTTGCCGCCGTTTCCACCGCCAGAAGCGCATTTATAAAGGCTTCGGACGTATAATTGATTTTCCCGCTTCCCGTGTCCACGTCCAGCGGATCAAGAAGGATATTCGGAATTTTGCGGGCGGCCACCCGCGGGGAAATGATATTTTCGCGGACAATCCGGTATAGAATATCCTGCGTCCCGCTCGTTGCTGTGATCTGATCGCGCACAATGCGCTTTCCGATCCATTGCGTGATAAATTTGCCCTGCACTTCGATTTCTTCAAGGCCCTGCGAATTCTTGCTTATGTTCACATAGCGGATTTCCGCGGCCTCCGTGTCCCCGCGCTTCAAAATCAGGCGGTTTTTAATCAGAAGGGCAACGTGCCTTTCTGTAAACGGCACAAGCAATTTGAATTCACCCGCCGCCCAATACCGCCGCGTCCAGATAAGGGAAGAAATTTCGTCAATCACCCCTTGAAGGATCATGTTTCGGTCATATATGTAAAGCTCCATGCCTCACACCCCTAAATAAAGATCGTCGTGGTATATGGACACTTCCAGATTTTCAAGGTTTTCTTCCGCGGAATACCTGAAAAGGTTATCCCCTACGGAAAGTTGTAAATAGGAGCTGTCCACGTCCAAATAGCGGAACGCGTCCGTTACTATGCCGCCGTGCTTCAAGGTTACTTCTTTTTCCCCGTAGCCCGTGGAAACGGTCAGCGTGTCGCCTGCCTCCATTGTGTAATTTAGCTTGATGAATTCTTGTGTGTCCACGTTCAAAAGGGCGGGGTTTTTCACAACGCCGATCGCGCGGAACTCGACACGAATTCCCGCTTGCACGTCGCCGTCGTTATACACGTTGACAATCAAGGAGGGTTGCCTATACCCGATTTCCCACCCCGGCACGATTTCAACGGGGAATTCCAGCCCGCCGATCCACGTTGCTATATCGTCCCGCGTCTTGCTTTCCTTCCTCCAAAACGGATTAAGGCAAAGAAGTTGTATTGTGAAGTCCTGAAAAATGGCCTTGCGCGTGAACACGGGCGCGTTGTCAACCTTACAATCAATCACCCGCACAAAATCGCCGTATTGATACGTTAGCGTGGCGGCATACTGCGGGTTTAGAACGCGGTTCAGCCTGCGGCGGTATTCCTGCATTTGATCCTTGTTCCGCTCCTTGATACTGCCCACAATCTCAATTTCGCGGCTTTCTATGCGGTTGCCTAAATAGGTGTCGCCGTCCTGCCCCATGCTGTTAATACTGTAAATTGCGTTGCGAACGTCGGAAAGGCCCGAAACGTCGTTCATGTTTACGTGATAAATAGAAGCGTGGGAAAAGCTCACACTTTCCCCACGCTCATTTGTATATGTCAGTATTTCGATCTTCCTTGCCATTACGCCATAACCTCCCGCGCGATCATGCGGAACTGCTTTGCGGCCTCCCGCTGTTGCTGTGCATAGCTCGTTTCATTGGCATAGATATTTTGTACCACCTGAACGTTGCCGCACCGCTCTTTTTGGCTTCCT
>CAZKRQ010000088.1:0-7432 GCA_964555125.1 uncultured Oscillospiraceae bacterium | reverse complement strand
CTCTGTGCGCGTCTGCTTGAGCATAAACTCCTTGAGCGGAATCTGCGCCTCGTCGATGGCCTCCTCCAGCGTGATCTCTTCGCTCAGATAGGGCTTGAGCGCCACATCGTTGATTTGGGTCAACACGGGGTTCATCACAAAAAGCGAGAGAAACAGCGCCAAACCGATAATCACCTGATTGGGCGGCGTGTTTTGCAGGCCGATGGCGTTGCGCACAAGCGACAGCACGATCACGATGCGCGTAAAGCAGGTGAACATCAGCAGCAGCGTCGGCGCAAGGGCAAGAAGCACAAACAACCCCAGCAGCCGGAAGCTGTCCAGCCCGCCGCCCTCGTCAGAGACGTCGAACGACACCGTCGCCGCGCTGACGGACGGGCTCGCCAAAAGCAGCGCGCCGATCAGCGCAAGACAAAGACTCAGAACAATGCCGAATTTAGCAATCGCCGTTTTCTTTTTGAACTTCGCTTTTAACCTCTTCATTTCCCGTTTCACCGCGCGTGCCGGCAGATTTCCTTCCTCTTCGCTTTTTCAGCTCATTCAAGAAATTCTGATAGAACAAATTCGCAGCAGACTTATCGCCGCCCTCCTCTGCCCCGATCTGATAATCCTCCAGCTCGCAAAGCAGCGAAATATTGTTTTGCGTGACGGAAATCAGAAGCGTTTTCTGCGCAATGCGCACGACGCACAGATATTGGTTCTTGCCGAGGACAATTTTATCTGCAATTTGAAAACGGCTGTTTTTAGCCAGACCCGGGCCGCCGTACTGTTTGCCCAGAAAACGGGTCGTATAGTAGGCGGCAAACAATATGGCCACCATCGCGGCCAGCATGCCCGCAATGGTCAGGCCAGCCTTCAGACCATCCGTCATCCGTCTTACAGCGGCAACAGCTTCGAGACGGTCTGGACGATGCGGTCCTGCTTAAACGGCTTCACAATAAAGTCAAGCGCGCCGAGCTTGATCGCGTCCATAACCATGGATTCCTGCCCCATTGCCGAGCACATGACAACCTTCGCGCCGGGGTCCAGCTTTTTGATTTCGCCGAGCGCCTGGATGCCGTCCATGTTCGGCATGGTGATGTCCATAATCACAAGGTCGGGCTTAACCGCCTGATACTGCTCGACGGCCTTCTGGCCGTCCTCTGCCTCAACGAAGTCGGTGTAACCCGCGCCGGAGAGATGGGTCTGCACCATTTTGCGCATGAAGCCCGCGTCGTCAACCACAAGAATTTTATACATGTTTTTTTCTCCTTATTAAATACTAGATTCGAGCGAATCCATGAGTTCTTTCGTGCCTGTGAGTTCCGTAATGCGAACGCCGAAATTGTCGCCGACCACCATGACGTCGCCGCGCGCGATCATCTGCCCGTTGACAATAATATCCGCCGGGGCGCCGGTCTGCTTATCCAGCTCGACGACGGTGCCCTGGCCAAAGTCGATAATATCGCGGATCGACTTTTTGACCGTCCCGATCACAACCGACACCTCGAGCTTGACGTTCATCAGCAGCCCCATGTTGGTGTCGTTCATCGGCTGCGCCGATTTTGCCTTTGAAAACTCGGGGAACTCCGCGTTTTGCAGGTTCATCATCGGCTGTGTATATCCCTGCATGGGCGCCGGCTGCGGATACGCCATCGGCATCGACTGCGCGCCATATCCCATCGGCGGCATCGTATAACCCGGCGGCGTCTGGGGATAGCCCGGATAACCGGCCCCCTGCGCGCCGTATGCCGGCGCGTAAGCCGGCGGCTGAGCCGGGGCCTCCGGCGGAGCCGTGTAGGCGGGCGCCTGCGGGGCCTGCGGCGTGGCGGCCATTGCCGGCTGTGTCGGCGCGCCGGTCGGCTGCGCAGGTACAACAGGTTGTGGCTGTGCAGCCGCCATCGGCGGCTGCTCCACAGCGGCGGTGGGTGCCGGAGCCGGTGAAACAGGTGCGGCATCCGGCTGAGGAGCCGGCGAAACAGGCGCGGCGGCCGGCTGGGGTTCCGGCGCAATGGTCTGCGGCGGCGTCGGACTCGGCGCCCTTTCCGGCTGCGGCGTAGGCGCGGGCGGCGCCTCCGGAACCACTCTTTCGACAATCCGCTTCGCCAGCTGGGTCGTCATGATGCTGCAAAAGGTGGTGTCAAGCAGATCCTTAATCATCATCTTGAACGAGATGGAAACGACCTGCGACTCCGGGTCGATCTCGCTGAAGGCCGACTGCTTGATGTCGTCTCCGTTCGCCAGATAGGCCGTCGGCGTCGAGATGTTGACGGGCATATCCAATATTTTGGAGAGCGCCGTCGCCGAGGAGCCCATCATCTGGTTCATGACCTCACACGCGGCGCTCATGCTGAGGTCGTCGAACTCAAAATTCTCGTCGTCGACCGGCCCGTCGTTGCCCATGAGCAGGTTCAAAATGATCTGCATATCCCGCTTGCGGAAGACGATGGCGTTTTCGCCGTCGATACCCTCGACATATTTGATCCGCACGACCACGGCCGGGTCAAGATTGCTGTAATCAATGTTTTGAAACTGTTCCTGCGAGATGCCCGGGGTGGTGATAATAACCTGCTTCTCCAGCATGGTCGAAACCGCCGTCGCGGCCGAGCCCATGCTCATATTCATGACCTCGCCAATCGCGTCCAACTCATCGGCGGATAGAAACGTCTTTTCTTCACTCATTGCGGTCTCCTCTCTCTGCGGTCGTCGTCAACGCATCGACGATTTTAAACGCTTTTTTCTTTCCAACAACACCCAATTTCGCGGTATACCAGGGTATTCCCTCGACATTCACAATAATGTCGCCATCGATGCGCTTTCCGAGCGAAATGACATCGTTCACCTGCAGTTGCGCAATATCGCCCAGACTCATCTGCGATTGATCGAGAACCGCTTCCAATACAAGATCCGACTTTTTCAACAGCTCCATCAGCTGCTCCTGCTTTTCCTTTTCCTTGTCGGGGTCCTGCCGTTTTACCGTGTGAGCGTACTTACCATTGAACGAATTGATGATTTTTTCGAGATTTTCCGCAGGCATACAAATGTTTGCCGTTGTTGTTCCGTCCTCGCTTTTAATATCGACCGAAACAATAATCACGATGTCCTGCGGGGAGTAGGCCTGAATCAACCGGCCGTTGGTCTCGATGCTGTCCAGCGTCGCCACCATGGGGAAATAGCTTTGCCATGTGTCCTGCAAATACTGCGTGACCCTCTCCATCACGCTGCGCAGCAACGCCAGCTCAATCTCGGTATAACCCCTGTCAAACGTCTCAATGGCCTGCATTCCGCCGAGCAGCCGTTCCACGATGGTGAAGCACAGCACGGACGACATCTCAAGCATCATAGTCGCGCTTTCCGTCGTATTTTCATCGGTGTTATACTCGATCATGCCAATAAACGTGTTGTCGGGCAGCGCATTGCTGAATTCATAATACTGCTGCTCTTCAATGTGGCTGATCGTAACCTCCTGCACCGACCGCAGAATGCTGGTCAGGTAGGACGACAAAACGCGGGCAAAGTTTTCATAGAGGTTATTTAAAGAATTGATCTGGTCCTTTGTGAATTTTTTCGGAGAGGAAAAGTCATATTTTTTGAGCTTTTCCTTCTCCTCTTTTTTTTCTTCTTCTTCGACACTCTCGCCCGATCGCATTCGGTTCAGCAATTCATCGATCTGGCTTTGTGTCAATGCCTCAGGCATAACCGATCTTCCCTTCCTGTCATTCTAGCGGCTCGAAAAGATCAGAGCCCGTTCCCTCGTCTACATCCGTGTTTTTGTTATAAACCTTGCCCAGCGCGTCGTAAAACGCAACGTCGATGTCGCTGTTTTGCCCAACGATCACCATCTCGACGCGGCGATTCAGCATACGCGTCGCCTCCGAACTGTTGTCGGCTATGGGGAAATGCTTGCCGTAGCCCATGGTCACGAGCTTATGAGGGTCAAAATCAATGTTGTACTCCATATAGGAGGCAATGGTGGAGGCGCGCTCGCCCGAAAGCATCCAACCCGAATTGCGGTCGGAGCCGTCCATCGGATCGGCCGTGTGCCCGATCATCGCCACCATCTTGATTGCCTTCTCATACTGCTTGAGGCCAGCGCCAATATACTCCAGCGTCGGATAGCTCTGCGGCAACAGCACATACTGATCGCCCTCAAACAACAGCGCCGTATTAAAATGAATATAAATCAGGCCGTTTTGATTGGAGACCTCGACAACGCCGCTCTGGTCGTTCTCTTTCACATATTCGCTGATATACTCATACAGCATATCCATCGCTTCTTCCGCCGAGGGCTCATCCTCGCTGCCCTGTTCGGACCCGTCGGTCTCGCCCTGGCTGCCGCCGATGATCTCCTCGATCACCTCGGGCGGCAGATTGGAAAACGACTGGATAAAGGCGTTGAACTTCTCTTCGTTGACCGTCGACATGCTCAGCAGCACGGCGAAGAAGGTCAGAAGAAGCGTCACCATGTCGGCATATGTATTCAGCCATGTGCCGCCGCTCGACTCCTGCCGGTTCTTTTTCAACTCGCTCTCACACCCTTCCCACGGAGGATTTCAGCCGGCCGGGATCAGCCCTTGCCGCCCTCGGCCTCGCCGCCCTCGGCCGCACCTTTGCCGCCGGATTTCTTGGCGATCTTCTTCTGCTCATATTCGGGCAGCATGTGCAGCAGCCTGTCCTGGATCAGGTTGGGGTTTTCGCCCGACTGGATCGCCTGAATGCCCTCGCAGATAATGCGCTTGCAGAGCAGCTCCTCGTCGTGCCGGACGCCCAGCTTGTTGGCGAACGGACCAAAAAAGATGTTGGCGAGCATCGAGCCGTAAAGGGTCGTAATCAGGGCGACCGCCATGTTCGGGCCGACCGACTCGATGTCCTGCAACGCTTTGAGCATGTTAATCAAGCCGATCAGGGTGCCGATCATACCGAACGCCGGGCCGAGCGCGGCGCCCTGGTTGTAGATCTGGCGCTCCTGAAAATGCCGGTCGTCGATGTCGTCGATCCAGCTCTCCATCTGGGCCTTGACCTTTTCGGGGTCGACCGAGTCGACGACCATCTGGATGCTGTTTTTCAGGAATGAATCCTTGATGTCCGCCGCCTGCTCCTCCAGTGAGAGGAGACCGTTGATGCGGGCCGTCTTCGCGAGCTCGACGATCTGGTCGATATACTTTGACGGCACATATTGCGGCGGCAAAAAGACGATCGACAAATGCTTGGGGATTTTCGCCATCTGCTTGCCCGGAAACATGATGAACAGGCACGCAAAGGTGCCGCCCACCACGATGACCAGACTGGTCGGGTCCCAGAAGGCCTTGAAGTTCTCCATAACGATGGTATAGGTTGTGCTTCCGTCTTCCGCTGTTCCCTTTACCAGAACAATACCGAGCACCATCATAGCCAACGCCAGAATTAGCCCAAGAATGCTCATGATATCTATTTTGCGTTTCATAGTTTCTTCAATTCCTCGCCATTACCAGATTGTAAAGGGCGCTCGTAGCAGCGCTGCCTAAACTCAACAACCAGGTCCACGACCTCTCTCATCGTCTCCTTCACGATGTAGAACCGTTTGTCGGTGGTTCGGATTGTCGTATCCGGGTTCTCTTCGATTGTTTCAATCAAGTCTGAATTCAGCGCGAATTCCTGGCCGTTCAGCCTTCTGACAATAATCATTCTTTTTCTACCTCTCTGGAACTGATTTTATCGTCATAGGCGAGCGGAAACGTTTTGTTTTCCGCTCGCCTATGACGGCGGGCGAAACCCGCCGTCATAGGCGTTCGCCGTCTCTTTAGAAACGGCGCGTTTTATTACCGCTTGAGATTGATGAGCTCTTCAAGCATGGTGTCGGAAACGGTAATCACGCGGCTGTTGGCCTGGAAACCGCGCTGGGTCGTGATCATGTCGGCCATCTCGTTGGCGAGATCGACGTTGGACATCTCGAGGGCGCTCGACTTGAGCGCGCCGGTGCCGTCGCTGCCCGGGTCGGCCAGCTGCGGGTCGCCCGAGTTGGCGGTCGCCGAGTAGTAGTTCTGGCCCTCATATTGCAGGCCGTAGGGGTTGGAGAAGTTCGCGAGGGTGATCTTGCCCGCGACGACCGTGCCGAGCTCGGCGTGCGAGACCGAGACGGTGCCGTCCGAGCCGATCGCGATGCCCGAGAGCTGGTCGAGGGTGATGACGCCGCCCTCGGTGCCGTTGGCGAGCATGAAGGTCACGCTCGAGAAGCCCAGCTCCTTGGAGGGCTCGGAGGGGGTAACCGATGTTTTGTCAAGATCAATTATCGGAGTCAGACGCCCATCGTTCGCCAAAACACTCGTGTTATCGGCCGGCGGATCTGTCATACCGGGATTTGCAATCTTGGCGCAACGGTTAATAGCGTCAAAGCCGGGGTTGGTCATCTGCACATAGCTGCCGTCATTCGCCTTCAGCAAAATCGAGGTCGCGACGGTATCCTGATGAATATCGCAGGAATACACCTTGCCGCCTACCGTCATTTCAACTTTCCACGTCGGCGCCGGTGCCGAGTGATACGTCGCCTTCAATTCGGTCACCTTGCCCGAACCATCAAAATCAGTGCTCGCCTTCATGAAGGTCATGCCGCCGCCGAACGCGCCGTCGAGCCCCGTGATGGTGCCGGTCTTGGTGGCGAAGCTCGCGCCCGAAATCTCCGCGCCGGTCAGGCCCTCCGGCGGAAAAACCTCATCGGGGGTCGAGATCGTGAAGGTGCCCGCCGCGTGAGGCAAGCCGCCGTTGGCCTCGAGAATCGCCGCGTTGATCGCGTTGTTCACGTCCTCCATCGTCATGAACCGCTCGGTCGCGTTGAGAGTGACGTTGATTGCGCCTGTCGAGGTAATCGTCGCGCTCGCGAGCATGCCCGCGGGCAGCTGGTTGCTCGAGCTGATGCTCATGCCGAGGTTGCCATATTTGGTGGCGTTGGTTGTTGTAATGGTGTAGGTCTTGTTGTTGATCGTCTCGGTGACCGTCGAGGTGCGCGGGTCGACCGCGCCCAGATTGTCGAGCTTGATCTTCTGCGAGGCGGGCGCGCCGTCCGCAGTCGGGGAGCCGAGCACGAAGTTGCCGTTGATGTCGGTCAGATAACCGTTCGAGTCATAGTCCAGCATACCGGCCTTGGTGTAGAAGATGTTGCCGTCGCCGTCCATCACCTGCAAAAAGCCCTCGCCGGTGATCGCGACGTCGAGGCCGAAGCCGGTGTTCTGCATACTGGATTGCGTCATCTGGGACTGAATGCCCGCCAGAATCGAGCCGTAGCCGACGCTGGAGGGGTTGACACCGCCGCGGTTGCCGGTGCCGGCCGACGCGGAGGTCAGGGTCTGATAGAAAATGTCGCTGAAAACAGCGCGCTGCGATTTAAAACCGTAGGTGTTGACGTTGGCGATGTTGTTGCCGATAACGTCAAGTCTGGTCATGTGAACCTTAAGGCCCGCCACGCCAGAATACATGGCTCTGT
>CAZKRQ010000087.1:5908-7487 GCA_964555125.1 uncultured Oscillospiraceae bacterium | reverse complement strand
ACGTTGATGCCCTTGATCGCGTAGGTCAGCGCATAGCTCGCCAGCAGCGCGGGCAGGCGAAAAATCGAGCAGAACAGCCAGCACAGCAGCGAGGCAATCTCCGCCGCGATCAGGCCGAGCACGCAGCCCAGCAGGAACGGAATGCCCCACTCCTGCACCGTCATGATGGTGACGACGTTGACCAGCGCAAGCTGAATGCCGCACGAAATATCCATCGTGCCCGAGATCAGCAGAACGCTCTGCGACATAACCACGAGCAAAAACGGGATATTGGTGCTGAACAGGGTATTCAGCGCGCGCGGGCTGAAGAAGTTCGCGGGCCCCTGTACAATGACGTTCAGGATGACAACGACGAGAAACAGGATGCCGCCTGTAAACGCGGGCGATTTGCGAAAGCGCTGCATCGCGTTTTTCATTCCCTGCATCTTATTCCACCTCCTTTGCCTTGCCGGCCCCGCTCATGCCCATCATCGCGGCGACCAGACGCTCCGCCGTCTTATCGTCGCCCGCGAGCATTGCGCTGACATGCCCCTCATAAAAGACATAAATGCGGTCGGCGATGTCGAGCAGTTCCTCGGTCTCGCTCGACGAGATCACTACGGTCATTCCGTCCTTCGCGCACTGCTTGAGGATCTTGTGGATCTCCCGGCGCGAATGGATGTCGACCCCCTTGGTCGGGTCGTCGAGCAGCAGCAGTTTCGGGTTCATCGCGATCCACCGCGCAACGACCAGCTTTTGCTGGTTGCCGCCCGAGAGCGAGCTCGCCGGATCGCCCAGCTGCCCGATCTTAATATTGTATTTTTCCACCGCGTCGTTCGCAAAGGCCCTGAGCGATTTCGGCGTCATATATTCGGCCAGCGGCCCCTTTGCCACCTTGCCCGCCGTGATATTCTCCTGGATCGAGCGGATCGGGAACATCGCCTCGCGGTTCCTCTCGCCCGAGACAAAGCCCATGCCCGCCCTGACCGCTTCGGTCGGGGATTTGAAATGCCCCTGCCGATTGTCAAAGCGGATGGAGCCCGCGTTCACCTCCTCGGCGCCGAGCAGCGCGCGGATGAATTCGGACTGACCCTGGCCCTGCAAGCCGCCGATACCGATAATTTCGCCCTTATGCGCGCGCATCGAAATATCCGCGACCTTGGGGTAGACCTCCAGATCCTTGACCTCAAGCACGAGCTCGCTGTCGTTGCTGTATGCGTGCTCGCCCTGCGCGCTCTGGGCCTCGGGGCGCTGCCCCGTCATGTAATAGACGATGTCGTCGAGGGTCATATCCGCGACATTGCCCTCGATGACCGTCTCGCCGCTGCGCATGATTGTCGCCTTGTCGCAGATCTCAAAAATTTCATTCATGCGGTGGGTGACATAGATCAGCGCGACGCCCTCACTCTTGAGCTCACGCATGATCTGAAACAGCACCTGAATCTCGTCATAGTGCAGCGAGGCAGTCACCTCGTCGAGCAGGAGCAGTCGCGGCTTGAGCAGCACCGCCTTGGCCACCTCGAGCATGGTCTGGGTCGAGGGCGTCAGCGTCTGCACATAGGCGTCCGGGTCGCAGTCGATGTGAAAGCGGTCGAGCAGA
>CAZKRQ010000087.1:0-5898 GCA_964555125.1 uncultured Oscillospiraceae bacterium | reverse complement strand
TGGTCGACCACCCCAAACCGGCCAAGCGGCTCGTTGCCGAGCAGGATATTGTCTGTGACGCTCATCGTCGGGATCAGGCTCAGATCCTGAAACGCCGTCGCGATGCCGAGCGCGCGCGAATCGACGCCCGAGGTGATCGTGACGGGCTTGCCGTCGATCTCGATCTCCCCGGCATTGGGCGCGACCAGACCGGCGAGCACCTTAATCATGGTCGACTTGCCCGATCCGTTGGAGCCGAGCAGCGCCATGACCTCGCCGGGCGACGCCTTGAGCGACGCCCCGTTCAGCGCCACAACCGCGTCGAATCGCTTTTCGATCCCCCGCAATTCAAACATGAACGGATTCCTCCTAAGAAACTATATTTCGCTATGGGAAACTGTTTATAAAAAACGAATGCGCCGCACGATACAACCGCGCCCTTCGCTTCGCTCAAAACGCAAATTCAAAATTTTATGTCATTGAGACAAAAAATGGGTTCTCTTCAGCGTGTCTTGTCCGTTTCTATCGATTAAAAATGAGCCCGGCCGGCGGAATCCTCCGCCGGCCGGGCGGTGTCGTTCAATCGCTCAAATTAAAATCCGAGCTTATTTAAAGTACTGCTGAGCAACCTCGTCGATGGTCAGCCAATAGGTGATCGCATCGCCGGGATCCATGGTCTCCGCCCACTCATTGAGGGTGGCGTCGTCCATGTCGTCATAGGTCCAGTAGACCTTGGAGGGAAGAAGGATCGAATGGATGCTCTCGTCGTCATAGATGCCGTCCTTCAGCTCTTTGCCGAGAAGCATGTTCAGGCCGAAGTTCAGAGCGCTCGCGCCAACTCCCGGAGGATTGGAGAGAACGACGAAGTCCATGACCTTCTCGTCCTTGTTGATCTCGAGGACTCTCTGCATCCACTCGCCGGTGTCGTTGAAGCCCATGAATTTGGGATACGCAACGCCCGCCGCGTCGAAGGCCGCCAGAGCGCCCTCAGCGCACTGCGAGATCAGAACGCCGTCGAACTCAACGCCGGTATTGAGGATGCGTGTCATTTCCTGGGTCGCCAGAGCGGGATCCCAGTCATGCGCGCCGGTCGCGACGACCTCAAGGCCGCCCTCCTCGATCGCCTTCATAAAGCCGTTCTGACGGTCGGTGTTGGCCGAGTTGCCCGCCAGCGCCTCCATCATGACGACCTTCGCGCCCTCGCCGAGCACCTCAGCGGCGTATTTGCCGGTGGTGTAGCCGAGATAATACTGATCGGTCGCGACATTCAGGATGTCGACGTCGGTCGTGGTGTAGTAGCAGTCGGAGTTGATGTAGCGGTTGCCGGCATCCTGCGCCTTTTCGATCAGCTGATCCATGCCGGTCGGGGCAACGGGGTTGACCAGAATGATGTCATAGCCCTCATTGATGCTGTTCTGGATCTGCTGCGCCTCGGTCGCCGCGTCCCAGTTGGAGACGAACGACGCATAAGTGACGTTGAAGCCGTGGTCGGCGGCCGCTGCGGCAGCCTCCTGAATATCGGCCTCATAGCGGACACGATAGGGGTTGCCCTCGATGACCGCGTTGTGCGAGGCGAGCTTGATGTCGGTCGCGCCGCCGGTTTCACCGCCGGGCTCGCCGCTGTTCTCGCCCTGCTTGTCGTCGCTGGGCTTGTCTGCGGGCTGGCTGCACCCGGCAAGGAAGCCGAAGACCATGACCAGCGCCAACAGAAGTGCAAGTAACTTTTTCATGCTATTCTCCTTTTAGAATTTTATATAATCAGAGCGAAGCCGCCCGGATTACCTGTCGTTGCCCATAACCGTCCTTGCTTTTCTTGACAAAAGAAAAGCAAAAAGAGCTAGCTCTTTTTCGATGTATGCGGCGAAGCCCTATTTAGGCTTTCTTATATTCTGTGCTCATATCTTAGCACAAAAATGGCGAAAAAGGCAATACAAATTGGTTACAGATAAAATAATTCTGACATTTCGCACAAGAACGCTCTCGCATTTTTTCACAAAATTACAAATACGATCACGAATTTTCAATCAAGCTGCGGAAATAGCGCTGCGCCAGGCGGATCTGATCCTCAATATAGTCATTGTAGCCCAGAACCTTGCCCCCGTGGAACGGCATGTGGCAGAACTCATAGTTGATATAGCCCTCGTATCCGTTCGCCTTCAGCGCCCTGATAAAAGCGGGGTAGTTGGTCAGCACAGGCTGCTCGTGCGGGTCGAACGAGATCATTGTGATGCTGCCGTCCGGCTGCTCGACGAATTCCGCATTCGCGTGGGAGATCATCTGCAACGAGCCGACCTGCTCGACCGCTTTTGTCAGATATTCGTCACTCTGGCGCTCGGTCGTCCAGCCGCAGCAGGGCGCGTCGAGGCAGCATTTGAGCCAGGGAGAGTCGACCGCCTTGACGAAATACAGCATATCCTCATAGGAGTCGATGATCGGGTGATGGTTCTGTAGCGCGAGCACGACGCCGGCATCCTCCGCCCATTTGCAGCACTCCTTCAGGCAGGCGATGATGCTCTGGTGCAGCTCATATTCGAGCGCGCCGTAAAAGCTGTGATATTTCGCGGGGACCTCATAGGTCGCGATGCCGTTTCTCTTGACGACGCCGCGCCACGCCACGAACAGCCGCAGCACCGGCGCGCCCAGCTCTTTGGCGACACGAATCTGCTCGCGCACCATAAGCAGCTCGTTTTCCAGCTGCTCCGGGACGATGGAGGCAAAGTTGTTGTTCGCCGCGACGCCGCTCATCTCGAGCCCCTGACTCGCGACGTATTCGCGGATCTCCTTGCAGCGCTTCGCGTCAAGGTCCAGCGGCGACCCGTGCGGGCGCTTGAGATCCAGCTCTACGCCGTCATAGCCGAATTTCTTCGCGGTGTCGACGAACTCCTCCACAGTCAGCGCGGGGCGGTCGTTAAACCATGTGCCGGAACAGGAAATCGAATACAGTCCTACCTTCATTTTGTCTACTCCTTTTTTTGCCATACTTAAAATATATAATCAAAGCAGCAATCGCTGTATGATTCTTTTTGGTTGACGGCGGCGCCTATTCTCCCCTCAGCGACTTAAAGAAATTGTTGAGCACCAGCCGCACGCCGCCCATTGCGCTCTGTATCTCCCCGTGGGTAAACGGCAGAATCTGCACCGCGCTGCTCCCTTTAATATAGCGCCGCCCGCTCGCGCAATCGCGGGCAAGCTCGTAGTATTCCGGCAGCATCGAGATAAACCGTCCGCCCAACACAACGCAATCCGGCCCGACGCATTTGATAATGTTGCCAATCGCGAGCCCGAGGCACCTCGCGCCGTAGCGCACCGCCTCCACGGCCGCCTCCTCTCCCGCGCGGTATCGCTCGATCAGCCGGGCGACCGAAACCTCGCCGCCCTCGCGCCGCGAAAGCGCGCGCGCGATCGCCTCCCCGCTCGAGACCGCCTCCAGACAGCCCCGGTCGCCGCAGCCGCACTGGGGCCCGTCCGGCACGACCGTGAGATGGCCGATCTCGGCGGCGCTGTTGCTCAGGCCGTAGTGCACCTCGGAACCGATCAGCAGGCCTCCGCCGATGCCGACGGTGTTGACCATGACGGCGAACAGCGTTTTCCCCTCTCCGGCCGCCCCGTCCCCGAGCTCGGCGAGCGCGCAGCCCACCGAATCGCGGTCGAAATAAACGGGCACGCCGCTGCACTCCTCGAGCAGCGCGCAGACAGGCGCCTTTTTCCACGCGTCGCCGTGAAAATTCGGCGGGTCAAAGAGCACGCCCGTCTCGCGGTCATACGGCCCGGAGGACATGAGCCCGATGCCGAGCAGGCTCTGCGGCGTCCGCCCCGCCTCCCGCAGCAGCCGCCGGGTAAGCTCCCACGCGAGGGAGCAGGCCCGCCTCGGCGTGTTGCCGCTGTCGTTCCCGATCTGCCCCCGCGCGAGCACGCCGCCGCAAAAATCCGTGACCACCGCGGCGATGCTGTCCGCCGAAAGCTCGATACCGGCAATGCTGTGCCGCGCGCGGTTTATGCGCAGCGCGATAGGGCGTCTTCCGGGCGCAGCGGTTCCCTCCTGCGGGCCGCCCTCCGTCGTCTCCTGTGTCAGATAGTCGTACCGCATCAGGTGCGAGACGATGTTGGTGACCGTCGCCGGGGTCAGCCCTGTGCGCGCCGCGATCTCCTTGCGCGAAATATCCGCATTTTCATAGATCAGGCGCAGCACGGCGGCCAGATTGCTGCGCTGCATCCTTTTGCTGTTGACCGAATTCACCCTGCGTCCCCTTCTATAGACCTGCCCTCGCGGTGTCGTTCCGCAAAAGACACATTTTATATATTGCGCGGCCCGCGGACGGGCGCGGCGGCTTTATCATAGCCGCGACAGTCAAGGCACAGCACATTTAATTAATTTAATAAATTAATTATAACGGAGTGCCGACATAAAAGCAACCGGCCAGAATCGCCAAAGATCATTCCGTGTTCTTGTGCGTATTGCCACAAAGGTGACTCCCCCTTCCAGAAGGGCGCCCGTTTCGCTTATCCCTCTCCATCTTCACGGGCGAGCTTGTCTCTTGTGTTTTCACTTCATTTGTGGAATACTGTTTTTAGCGGCCTGCGGCGCCGCGCGCGGCCGAGTCCTCGGGGCCATACGCGCCCCGGCCGCCTCAAAGTAACCGCGCCGCGCTATGCATTCATTATTTATTAAGGATAGGGAGAACGCTTACATGTATGACGTTTTAATTGTGGGCGGGGGGCCCGCCGGTATCTCCGCCGCTCTTTATGCCCGCCGCGCCGGTCTTTCCGTGTTGATTCTGGATAAGGGCAACAGCGCTCTGCAAAAAGCGGAGCGCATCGAAAACTACTACGGCCTGCCGGGCCCGGTCAGCGGCGGCGCGCTCTTTGCGCAGGGCCGCGCACAGGCGCGCGCGCTGGGCGTCTCGCTCGTCGAGGAGGAGGCCGTCGGCGCGCAATACGACGGCGCGCTCTATCTGCTGCGCGCGGGCGCGCAGGAATATGCCGGCCGCGCGCTCATCCTCGCGACCGGCGCCGCGCGCACAGCCCCGAGCATCGCCGGGCTGCGCGAGTATGAGGGGCGGGGCGTGAGCTATTGCGCGGTGTGCGACGCGTTTTTCTATCGCGGAAAACAGGTCGCCGTGCTGGGCGAGGGGGAATATGCGCTGCATGAGGCGCAGACCCTGCTCGCCGTTGCGCGCGGGGTGACCCTGGCGACCAACGGAAAACCCGCGCCGGACCTCCTGCCCGACGGTCTCTCGGTCCGCACCGAGCCCGTTGCCGCCGTCGCGGGGGATGATCGTGTGCGTGAAATCCAATTCCAGACGGGCTCTTCGCTCGCCGTCGACGGCCTCTTCGTGGCCTCCGGCATCGCGGGCACCGACGCGTTCGCGCGGGTGCTCGGCGCCGAGTGCGCCGACGGGAAGGTCGTTGTGGACGCGCAGATGCGCGCCAGCCTGCCGGGGCTCTACGCCTGCGGAGACTGCACGGGCGGCTTTTTGCAGATTGCCAAGGCGGTCTATGAGGGCGCGCTCGCGGGCGTCGACGCCGCCCGCTTTGTCCGGCAACAGGCCTCCTGAGCGTTTCTCCCCTATGCGGCACGGCGAAAATACTGCGCCCTTACGGCGAAACACCTTGAGACCGCGCTTTTCCAGCGGGGCAGGGACGGCGCCCGGCCTATTTCTCGCAATGCCGCGCCGGTTCACAGAGGCTCGTCCCCAGTACTCCCCGCGGCGCCGGCCTTTTCTTTCGTCTGTTCCCTTTCCGCAAAACACAGAATACTTGCGTGATATGAGACGCCTCGCCGCCCGGGACATCTGGGACACGCCTTGACAAATAGCTGTCGTTCACACGCCGGGCCGGCTATTTTTGCCGTGCCGTCCCCTGCTTCGGCGCGAGGCTTGCCTGACAGAGGAGGCCCCTGCGATACGATGCCGTATCGCA
>CAZKRQ010000086.1:0-7605 GCA_964555125.1 uncultured Oscillospiraceae bacterium | reverse complement strand
ATTATTTTATGGTTTGAATTATAGTAATTATATTTTTAAAATGAAACGAAGAATTTTTTCTTTATTAATACCGTACCTTGTGTGGCAGCTCATCACAATTATTCATGATTTTTTAAAAGGTATTTCTTATCCTCTTAGAGATATTTTAACTAGAACTTTTTTGCTTGTTGGTTGGCCGATAAATGGTGCATTGTGGTATGTATATGCAGTGTTTCTTATGGCGCTATTATCTCCCCTTATTTTATTTTTTTATAAAAACGAAACGATAGGTTTTTTATTCATTATAATTGCTATTATTTCAATTAAATACATCATTCCTTTCATTCCTAATTCGACTACACAAGCAATAATTGGGTATGGAGTCATTCCTAATATTTTGTCTTACTTACCATCATATCTAATAGGTACTTTTTGCGGCAAAATTATTGAGAAGAAGCACTATCAAGAAGTATTTAAATATTTTGTTTTGTTTTCATTGGTAGCAATGGTGCTTACAAAATTTTTTCCAGATCTATTAAATTCTGTAGTCGATAGCTTCATTCCGTTAACTCTTATTTTTATACTTCCAGATAATATAATAAATGAGAAAAAGAAAATTTTTAATATTTTTAAATTAACCTTTATAATTTATGCAATACATCAACCAATTGTTATTGGCGATTGCAGAGAAATGGTATTTAGCATATTAGGTGTATTTGGCCTGCCAATTTCGATATATAATATATTAACCCAAGTAATTATACTGGGAATTGATATTGTGATATCACTATTTTGTTTTATGATTTTAAACAAGTTATGTCCTCCTATACTTTCAGTTATAACAGGTGGAAGATACAAGAAAACTACCGAATCGTATGTCAAAAATTAATAGGTATAATTGTTGTTGATTTCAAGAGAATTATGTAGACTGATTTTATATAAGTGAATTTTAAAACATATAAAACATAAATTTCTGATTTGTGTATTGAGGGAATCAATATAACCGCGCTATATGTTATTATTATTTGTGCGTATGCATTGTATACAAGAGGAGCTGTAATAGCTCCTCTTTTTTATGGGAGGGAAATTAGTAAAGATTATGGTGGTAAAAGAGCTGGTGATATATACATCGCTGGTTATACAGATTGGTGCTGATATCAAAAGCGTTGTTGTTTAGGGCAGAAAGCAAAATGCTGAAGCAAGATAGCATACCGTTCCAAAACGGTTACGTTATCTCGACCCAGCAAAAAACGATTGCCAACCTTTTGTAGACGAAAAAACGGTGAAAGAAGAACCTACCTCTCCAAGGCCTTTCTGAGGGAATAGATGCCGTTTTCACTGCGCTGCCTCCGCCGGTAACACGGCGGAGGCAGCGCAAGAGAAGAGTTGAACAGGGAATGTCGCCGCAGAAACCGGCCCTTCGCGGCGGCTCCAAAAGAAAGCGAAGCGGCCGCGTCTGACGCAAAAAGCGCAGCTACAGCGTTCTCAAGCCTTGCATTCCACCAAGGAGCGGCTGCGGCTTTCGGCCCTATGCCCTGAACGCTCTTGACCTTTTTATCCCGAAAAGTCCGTCTTTGACTTTTCGGGAAGAGGAGGAGCCGCGGAGCGGACGAGAATGCGCTGCTTGCCTGCGCGTTTGAGGGAGCGGTGCGCGCGACGACGAGCGTCGCTGCTTCGCGGGCTCAACAGGCGCTTCGTTTTCTGCTCTCGGCGCCGATTTGTCAGGCGCTTTTTCGGTGCGCTTACAGCCGGTTTTCCTCCGACCACTCGCGCATGCGGTCGACGTCCTCCCGGTCGACCTCGTTATTCTCAACCTCTTCCGGCGTCACGAGGCTGCCCGCCGGCGCGAGCTTGCCGAAAATCTGCATCTGGGTAATGCCCTCGAGCCCCACATCGTCGTCTTCGTAATACCGTATGGTTCGATCGTTCATGCGAAAAATACCTCCTGTTTTTTGCAAAGGCCGCCGTATGGCGGGTATGAGCCCTTTGCTTGCCCATAGTATTTCCCCGCAGGAGTGAAAAAGGGCTGGAAGTATATAGAAAAAAGGGACGGAATACCGAATTCCGTCCTTTTTTGGTTGAAATTGTCAATTTTTGCCCATGTCATTGCGGGGGATCGTCCGGCTGCTCGCCTTCCGATCCGTCGTCTTCGGGCTGGGCATCCTCCGTTTCCTCGTCTTCGCCGCCGTCAGGCGCCTCCTCGGCTCTGAGCTCGTCATAGCCCGGCCCGTCGCCGAAATCCTCGTAATATTTGGCGCGGCGCTGCCTGTCGAGTTTTTTTTGTTCCTCCTCGAGCTGCGCGGCGCGCTCCTCCTTAGACTGCCTGTGCGCCGCGACGGCGCGCTTGCTGGTCGGGATAAGGAGCAGGACAAATAAGATGTCCAGCGCCAGCATGATCCACTGCGCCCAGCCGAACGGGCCCTCGAATTGAATCAGGTCACGGGTGAAGGTGTAGATGAAATAGGCGATCAAAAAGGGGATAAGCTGTGTAAACATGAAAACTCCCTGTCGGTTTCGTTTGGATTTGCTGAGAAATGGGTGGAGGCGGGGAAGAAGAGAAAGCTGCCGCCTTACATGGTGGAATGCGCTTTTTCAGCCTCGCGGAAGTATCCGCGGCCGAAGAAGAGCATGAGGCCGCCGACCGCGAAAAGAAGCATCAGGCCGAGAATGCCGTAGGACGGGTGGCCGGTCAGCGTTTTGACGAACGCATAGAGCGCAGGCCCGATCACGGAGGCAAACTTGCCGAAAATATCGAAAAAGCCGAAGTATTCGTTGGACTTTTCGGGCGGGATGAGCTTGCCGAAATAGGAGCGTGACAACGCCTGAATGCCGCCCTGACAGGTGCCGACAAGCACCGCCATCATCCAGAACAGCGCATTGGAGCGCTTGAGCGCCGCGTCGTGCACGCCCTCGGCGGTGACGGCCTCAAGCACAGGGACGACGGCCTCGCTGAGCTTCGCTTTGACCGCGCTGTCGAGATCCTGCGCCTCGATGGCCTGCGCGACATCTTCGGCGCGCGTGCTCGCGCTCAGCTTGTTCATGGCGGCGAGATAGCCGTCATAGTATTCGGACGACGGGTCGTCGGCGTCGGGCAGCACCGAGACGTAAGCCTCGGTAAAGGCCCGCTCGGTCGCGAACTGCGAGGGCTCGAGCGAAAAGCCCATATAGAAGCCGACGAGGCAGATGAGGAAATAGACGCCGATGGAGATGCCGAGCATTTTGATCGACCCGATCTTATCGCTCAGCTTGGCGAACAGAACCGAGCAGGGCGCGGCCACAAGCTGGGTGATCAGCAGGGCGATGATCATGCTGGTGGTGTTGAGCCCGAGGGTCGAGCCGTAGACCGTGGACATGTGGATCACGGTGCCCACGCCGTCGATGTAGAAGAAATAGGCAATGATAAAGAACAGGAGCGCTTTGTTGGAGATGATATTTTTAAATGTGCGGCCCACGTTGACAAACGCGTGCTTGATCGCGTCCTTGGGCAGCTCACCGAGGGAGTGGGTCTGCTTGACGTTTTTCAGGATCGGGATCGAAAAGACGGCCCACCATACCGAGGTCAGGATCAGAGAGAGCTTGATGGCCAAAACCATATTGTCGGCGAGCACAAAGGAGATCAGGGCAATGGAGATCAGAAACGGGATAGTGCTGCCGCCGATGTAGCCCATCGCGTAGCCCTTGGCCGAGATGTCGTCCATGCGCGCGGGGGTCGTGACGTCGGTCAGGAAGCTGTCGTAAAACAGATTCGCGCCGGCGAAGCCGATATAGCTCAGAATGTAACCGACGAGCATCAGGCGCCAGTTGTCGGTGAACGCCATCGCGGTCGTGAATATCACGCCGAGGACGAGAAAGAAGCTGAACAGCTTCTTTTTCATTCCCTTGTAATCGGCGACCGCGCCGAGCACAGGGGCGAGCACCGCGATGACAAAGGTCGCGATCGAGGTGCCGTACCCCCACCAGGCGTCCGCGTTCGGGTCGAGCGCGGCGAAATAGGTGGGAAGCACCGCCGCCATGACGATGGTCGCGTAAACCGAGTTGGCCCAATCGTACATGATCCAACTCCATTCTGGCTTGGAGTGCTTTTTTTCTCTGGCCATTTCTCAGAACCCCTTTTTTGTGTCGGAACCCGCCTTCACGGCCTCATGCGCGCCGCCCCGGCGCCGAGCGCGTTCCTTATTTTGTATAAAATTATTGTTGCAGAATTCCGATGCAAAGTCAAGATGAACAAATCAGAAATTCTTGCGTTGCCCCGCCTTGTTTGACTATTAAGAAGAAAAAAGATAAAATAATACTAAATATGCAGAGCATACCCGGCGCGCGGGATATTTACCGGCAGGCGCGCGTGAAAGGGACGAAAAACGGCCGGGAACCGGCGGGAGGTGGCGCGAAAAATGAAACGGGCGATCGCTCTGTTCGCCGCGCTTGTCTGCGCGGCGTCGCTGGCGGGCTGCGCGGGCGACTTCACGATTGAGGACATGCTCGCCGCGCCCGCGCTGACCGCCGACCAGAGCTCGGTGCTCGCGGCGATCGACGGTTACTCGCAGGAAAAGACCGTGCTCAAATATCCGGCCTCGGGCGATCGCCGCGCGCCCATCCAGTTCGTCGATCTTGACGGGGATATTGTGAACGAGGCGGTCGTCTTTTTTTCGGTCCCCAGCGAGGATGTTTACGCCAAGCTCGCCGTGATGAAAAAGGTCGAGGGTGACTGGCGGATCATGAGCGTGATGAACGGCTCGTGCACCGATGTCGAGACGATCAGCATCATTCGGCTGGGCGACAATGCCGGGCGCTTCCTGCTCGTCGAGTGGTCGTCCACGAACAGCAGCGAGCACCAGATCACCGCCTATCATTTTTCCAAGGGAGAGCTGTATCTTGGCTTTGAGGAGGCCTGCTCCGACATCCTGGTCTATGACATCGACGGCGACGGCGTGAGGGAGTTTGTCTATATCACGCCCGGCACGGCATTTGAGCCCTTTTTGCTCAAATATGTCGACAGCTCGGGGCCGGCCGTGCTTGCGCAGGCCAGCGAGTATGAGCTCAGCGGCGATATGATCAGCAGCATCTCCCTCTCGGCGGGCACGCTGCTGGACGGACGCCAGGCGGTCTTTGTCGACGAGAATATCGGCGAGAGGCAGAAAACCGAGGTTTTCACCCTCGAAGGGGGCGGCCTCGTGCCGGTGGGTCTGGACGAGGGCTATGACATCGGCGAAATATCAACACGCGCCGCGGACAGCCTGTCGAGCACGCCGGTGTTTGGGGGTTCGCGGGTTTATATCCCCTCCGAGCAGCCGCCGACCGAGGAGATTCTTCAGCCGGAACGCTGGACCTACTGGTATTCCATCCGGGAGGGGGAGATCGTCTACGCGGGGGCGACGTATATCGTCGCCGATTACGGCATTGCGCTGGCGGTGCCGGACGATTGGCTGACCCATGTGACGGTGCGAAGCAGCGTGCTTGAAAAGCGGGTTGTGGAGCTGTATGACAATGATGCCGGCGAAATGCGGCTGCGGCTCAAAATACTCGAAATCGGCGAGGACGCCGAGAGATATATTGACGAGGGCTACGCGCTCATGACCCAATCCGGCGCATACCGCTATTATATCCGGCTCTATGGCGAGCAGAGCGATCTCGCGTTTATCAAAAGCAATTTCTCCGTTCTGTAATTCAATCTTTCTTCGGAGGGTATCAGCTATGAAACGGGTTCTTGTGGTAGAGGACGAGTATGCAATCCGCGATCTGATCGCGCTTAATCTCGGGATGGCGGGCTATGATGTGGTCGGCGCGGAGAGCGCCGAGCACGCGATCGAGCTGTATAACGGGCAAAAGGACAGCTTTGACATTGCGCTGCTCGACATTATGCTGCCCGGCATGGACGGCCTGACGCTGTGCGGGCTGCTGCGCAGAGAAAACCCGCGCATCGGCATCCTCATGCTGACGGCCAAGGCGCAGGAGGAGGACAAGATCGAGGGCTTCTCGACCGGCGCGGACGACTATCTCACCAAGCCGTTCAGCATTAAGGAGCTGATTGCGCGGGTCGACGCCATTTATCGCCGAACCGCGGCGCACGCTGAGCCCGCCGAGGGAAAGAAGATTTGCAGCGGGCCGTTTGTGCTCGACACCAACTCGCGCGTGCTGACGAAGGACGGGCAGGAGGTCGACCTGACCCAGGTGGAATATCAGATTATGGAGCTCTTCTTTGAGAACCCCGGCGCGGCGCTGGCGCGCGAGCGCATCCTCCACGCAGTCTGGGGCGACAGCTATTTCGGGGACGTCAAGGTCGTGGATGTCAATATCTGCCGTTTGCGGACCAAAATCGAGGAGGAGGCCAACGCGCCCAAACACATTATTACCGTGTGGGGCTATGGCTATCGCTGGAGCGAGGAGTAAATTCGGGACGGCGCGGCCGGTTTGAAAAGAGTCTTTAAAAGCCGGGGGGCTCTGCCGGGGCCGGTTTAGACTGTAATCAGAGAGCTTTGCCGGTTAGAGAGGGGGGAAGGCCGTATGGCAAATCAGGGCAAGCGCAGAAGAACCTCCGGCATCACCCGCCGCTGGGTCACGACGAGCCTGCTGTCGACGATTGTGATCCTGCTCGTCGCTTCGGCGGCGATCCTCTTTTCGCTGCACTCAAACTACTATGCGAACGCGAGGCAGGCGCTGGAATACCGGGTGAGCTCGGCGATGCGGCTGATCCCAAGCGCGTCCGCCACAACCTATCAGGAGCGGGTGGCACGTCTTCGCGATATGGTCGAGGACTTTGGGGAAAAGGACAAGTTCGAGTTTATGCTTGTCGACGGCGCGGGCAGGGTCCTCATGACCTCGAGCGGCTTTTCCTACGACGCGGAGGAGATGCCGGAGGATTATCTGATCGCGACCGGCTCTTCGGACGGACAGGGCAGCGCGATCACCCGGTCGCCCACGGGGGAGCACACGATCGCGGTGACCCAGATGCTGACGCCGCCGATCGGCGACGTACAGGCGATTCGCTTTGTCAGCTCCTTGAAAAACGTCGACACGCAGCTTATCAAGATGGGGCAGATCGTGGTGCTGGTGTGCCTGATCGTGCTCGGCTTCACCATTTTTTCCGGCCTGTATTTTATCCGCTCGATCGTGATCCCGCTCGGCGAGATCGGCGATACGGCGCGGCGCATATCGGACGGGGACTACGGCGTGCGCATTCAGAAGGAGTATGACGGCGAGATCGGCGAGCTCTGCGACACAATCAACGACATGGCGTATGGGCTGAGCGAGACGACCCGCATGAAAAACGAGTTTATTTCGAGTATTTCGCACGAGCTGCGCACGCCGCTGACCTCGATCAAGGGCTGGGGCGAGACGCTGACCGCGCTCGGGCCCGACGACCGCGAGAATTTTGACAAGGGCATGAAGATCATCGTCAACGAGACCGACCGCCTGTCGATCCTGGTGGAGGACCTGCTCGACTTTTCACGCCTGAAATCCAACGCGATTCGGGTCGTCGCCGCGCCGCTCGACCTCATCGACGAGCTGCGGGAGGCCGTCTCGATCGTCGAGCAGCGCGCGCTGCATCAGAGCATACGGTTTGACTACAGGCCCTGCTGCGCCTCGCTCATCATCAACGCGGATAAAAACCGCATCCGTCAGGTGTTC
>CAZKRQ010000085.1:0-7633 GCA_964555125.1 uncultured Oscillospiraceae bacterium | reverse complement strand
GGCCCCATTGACCTGCGCGAGCGTCTCTCCTTTACCAAACAGCAGACGGCCGGGATGCTGGGCAAAATCCGCGCTCTGTCCCCTCGAATTTGCGGATGCGTGTTGATCTCGACCTGCAACCGCACCGAGCTGTATCTCTCCTGTTCCGGGCAGAATAACCCCGGCGAGCTGCTGTGCCGGGCGGCGGGGACGGAATATGCGCCTTACCGAGAGGTTTTTGTCACCCGCAGCGGAGAAGAGGCCGTCGCGCACCTGATGGAGGTCGCGGCGGGGCTTCGCTCCCGCATTTTTGGCGAGGATCAGATTCTCTCGCAGGTAAAAACCGCCATCGCCCTTGCCAGAGAAGCCGGATGCGCAGATCCCGTGCTGGAGACCCTGTTCCGCGCCGCCGTTTCCGCTGGCAAGGAGATCCGCACAAAGGTGAGCCTGACCTCGGTGCCCACCTCCGCGGCCGGCATGGCGGTGGACCTGTTGCAGAAAAAGCTGGGCGGCCTGAAAGGGAAAAAGGCCCTGGTCATCGGCAACGGGGAGATGGGGCGTCTCTCCGCCTCCCTGCTGCTGCAGGCGGGGTGCCGGGTCTCGGTCACCCTGCGCTCCTACCGCCATGGCGAAACCATCGTGCCGCCGGGCTGCGGCGTGGTGCCCTATGAAGAGCGCTTGCGGCATCTGGAGGGCTGCGACATTCTGCTCTCCGCTACCACCAGCCCCCACTATACGGTAACCGCGGAGCAGCTGAAAGCGCTCCCCTCTCCCCCGCCCGTGATGGTGGATCTGGCGATCCCCCGGGATATTCAGCCGGAGGCGGGGCAGCTGCCCGGCGTCTCTCTTTATAATATCGACGATCTGGGCAGCTATCTGGAAAACCGCACCGTGCCGCAGGAGGCGGCGGCGATCCTGCGGGCGCAGATGGAAAATTTCTACCGCTGGCTCAACTACAGGGACTGCATGACCTCGGTGGAAAGCCTCAAGCAGGCAATCGTCGACCGGCTCCTCACCGTGAAAGAGCTGAACGACGGCCTGTCGGAAGCGGAGATCGTCGAACTGTCGGTGAACAAAACCGTAGACCTGCTGGTCACCGGGTTGGCGGACCGCATTACCTCCGAAAACCTGATGAAATGCGAGAGCAAGGTTCGGCTGCACACCACCGGCCGGCCGGTCGTTTCCTGAGAAAAAGGATTTATCCAAAATGCCGTTCCCCTGCCACGGGCTGCGCGCCGCCGGTGGAGCCGCACAGTCAGATTCCCTGTAAAATATGATCGCCGCAGGGGGCACGAAGCCCCCGCCGGCTGCCGGGAATCCATTTTTCGAGCCGAAAAGGAGCCGAGCGCGTTCCCGTCGGGGTGAGGACTTCCGAGAAGAAGACGACTGAAAAAGCCATTGCCCGGAAAGCGGCGGCAAGAGCACAGGGTCAGCAAATAAATCGACGCGGCGCGAAAGGCGCGGCGCGCCCGGACAGCTATGCGGGGCCCCAAGAACACAGCGCTTTTTGCGGCAGGGCCGCTTTGCCGCTCCGTGAAGACGCCGTGGCCCGCGCCGCATTGGAGGAGTTGAGATGAAAACCATACGCATCGGAAGCCGCGAAAGCCGCCTCGCCGTGATTCAGGCCCAGATCGTCATGCAGGCCATCCGCGACTGCGACCCGGAAATGAGCCCGGAGCTCGTCACCATGAAAACCACCGGGGACAAAATTCTGGACCGAACGCTGGATAAGATCGGCGGCAAAGGGCTTTTTGTGAAGGAGCTGGACGCGGCCCTGTTGGACGGCCGGGTGGACTTCACCGTGCACAGCAGCAAGGATCTGCCCATGGAGCTCGACCCGCGCCTGCCTCTGGTGGCCTTTTCCAGGCGGGCCGACCCCCGGGATGTTCTGGTGCTTCCTCAGGGAAAGGACGCCGTCGATTTTTCCAAGCCCATCGGCTGCTCCTCTCTGCGCCGCCAGCTACAGCTGAAGGCCCTGTTCCCGCAGGCCGCCGTGGCCCCCGTTCGGGGGAATGTGCTCACCCGCCTCGACAAGCTGGACGCGGGGGAATTCTCCGCGCTGGTGCTCGCCGGGGCGGGCTTAGCCCGGCTGGGGCTGGAGCACCGCATCAGCCGGTATTTTTCAACGGAAGAAATCCTTCCCGCCGCCGGGCAGGCCATTTTGGCGGTGCAGGCCCGGGAGGGCGTGGACACCGCCTGCCTGCAAGCCTTCGACGACCGCGACAGCCGGGACTGCCTGCTGGCGGAGCGGGCCTTTGTCCGCGCTCTGGACGGCGGATGCTCCTCTCCCGTGGCGGCGTTTGCCACCGTGGAGGGGGACGCCCTCACCCTAAAGGGGATGTATGTCACGGCGGAGGACGCCCTCCGCTTTGAGACCGTCTGCGGCCCGCGGGAGCAGGGAGAGCGCCTGGGCACTGCCCTCGCGGAGGAAATGAGGAGGAGCTATTCATGAAAAAAGGACAGGTCATTCTGGTGGGGGCCGGGCCCGGCGACCCGGAGCTGCTGACGATGAAGGGGCGCAAGGCCATTGAGGCCGCGGAGGTGGTGGTCTATGACCGGCTGGTCGGGCAGGCGATCTTCGATCTGATTCCCGAAGACGCGGAGCGCATCGATGTGGGCAAGGAGGCCTCCCACCACACCGTGCCGCAGGAACAGATCAATCAGATTCTGCTGAAAAAAGCGCTGGAGGGCAAACGGGTGGTCCGTCTGAAGGGCGGCGACCCCTTCCTGTTCGGGCGGGGCGGAGAGGAGCTGGAGCTGCTCAGCGAGCACGGCGTCCCCTTTCAGGAGATTCCCGGCATCACCTCCGCGATCGCGGCGCCCGCCTATGCCGGTATCCCGGTGACCCATCGGGACTGCTGCTCGTCCCTGCACATCGTCACCGGCCACCAGCGGGCCGGAAAACCCCTGTCCGTCAACTTTGAGGCCCTCGTGCAGGCCGGGGGCACGCTGGTTTTTCTCATGGGTGTCAGCGCTCTGGCAGAAATTTGCCGGGGCCTTTTGAGCGCCGGTATGGAGCCGGATATGCCCGCCGCCGTGGTGGAAAGGGGAACCACCCCCTTTCAGCGGACCGTTTCCGCCACCCTCTCCTCTTTGCCGGAAGCCGCCGAAGCCCAAAAGGTGAAGAGCCCGGCCGTCATCGTCGTGGGAAGGGTGTGCGCCTACGCCGGCCGGTTCGACTGGTTCGGCCATCTGCCCTTAAAGGGGAGAACCGTGATCGTCACCCGGCCCAGAGAACGCGCCGGCACCCTGTCGGAGCGGCTGCGCGCTCTGGGCGCGGACGTCGTGGAGTTCCCCTGTATCGAGACCCGCCCCCTCCTTCCCTGCCCCGAGATGGAGCAGGCCGTGGACAACATCGGGCAGTATGAATGGCTGGCCTTTACCAGCCCCGCCGGCGTGTCGGCGCTCATGGAGCTGTTGGAGCGTACCGGCCGGGACGTTCGGGCGCTGGGGGCCGTCAAGCTGGCATCCATCGGCCCCGGCACCGCCCGGGAGCTTCGCAAGCACGGTCTGCGCGCCGATCTGATCCCGGACGTATACGACGGCGCGCATCTGGGTCAGGCTCTGTGCGGGGCAAGGCCCGTGGGAAGGGTGCTCCTTCTCCGGGCGCAGTGGGGCGCCGAGGCCTTGACAGAGGCGCTGGATCGGGGTAGCATTTCCTATGACGATATTCGGTGCTATGAGACCCGGTATGCCGCTCCCGACGCCGAAGCGGTGCGCAAGCAGCTGGTCGCGGGAACCGTTGTCACCTTCACCAGCGCCTCGACCGTCACCGGCTTTGTCCGCGCGCTGGGCGAAAACACCGACTTCTCCGCCATCACCGCGGCCTGCATTGGCCGCCAGACCGAAGCGGCGGCGCGCCGCTTCGGCCTGCATACTATGACCGCCGAAAAAGCCACTATCGATGCATTGATCCAAAGGATCGTGGAAGGAGAATAATAACCATGGAATTGGCTCAAAGGCCCCGCCGCCTGCGGGACGGCGACACCGTCCGCCGGATGTGCCGGGAGACCCGGCTTTCCGCCGACAGCCTGATTTACCCCATTTTTGTGGACGAGGCCCTCAGCGGCAAACGCCCCATCGATTCCCTCCCCGGGCAGTACCAATACGGGCTGGACACCGTGGAACAGGCTGTCGCCGAATGCAGGGCTGCCGGCGTCCGCAGCTGCATTCTGTTCGGCATCCCCGCCCGCAAGGACGAGGTGGGCTCCTCCGCTTGGGACCCGGAGGGAGTAATCCAAAGGGCGATCGGCAAGATCAAAGCGGCCGATCCCGACTTTTATATCGTCACCGACGTATGCATGTGTGAATACACCGACCACGGCCACTGCGGCGCGCTTCGCGGCCACAAGGTGGACAACGACGCGACGCTGGAGCTGCTTTGCAAAACCGCCCTTTCCCACGCCCGGGCAGGCGCCGATATGGTGGCTCCCTCCGACATGATGGACGGCCGGGTGGGTGCTATCCGCCGCACGCTGGACGAGGCGGGCTTTCAGGATATTCCGATCATGGCCTATTCCGCCAAATACGCCTCCGCCTTTTACGGCCCCTTCCGCTCCGCCGCCGGCTCCGCCCCCTCCTTCGGCGACCGCAAGGGCTATCAGATGGACCCCCACAACCGCAAGGAGGCCATCAAGGAATGCGCTCTGGATGTCGAAGAGGGCGCGGACATCCTGATGGTCAAGCCCGCCCTCTCCTATCTGGACATCATTCGGGAATGCTCCGACGCCTTTGACCTCCCCATGGCCGCCTATTCCGTTTCTGGCGAATATGCGATGATCAAGGCGGCGGCCCAGGCCGGGCTTGTCGATGAATATCGGATCATGTGCGAATCCGCCCTGTCCGTCTTTCGGGCGGGCGCGAATATACTCATCACCTACTACGCCAAAGAACTGGCGCAGGCCATTCAAAAAGGAGACATCGGATAGTGGATATTTCTGCCGCCCTCTTTGAGCGGGCCAAAAAAGTGCTTCCCGGCGGCGTGAACAGCCCCGTCCGCGCCTATCGCGCGGTCGGGCTCACCCCCCGTTTCATCGACCGGGCCGACGGCGCGTATATCTGGGACGTGGACGGAAACCGGTATATCGACTATGTCTGCTCCTGGGGCCCCATGATTCTGGGCCACAACCACCCCCTCATTCTGGAAGCGGTGGAAAAGGCCGTGAAGGATGGCCTTTCCTTCGGCGCCTCCACCCGGCGGGAGGTGGAGATCGCCGAGCTGATGATCCAGATGGTGCCCAACATTGAGATGGTGCGGATGGTGAATTCCGGCACGGAGGCCGTCATGTCCGCGCTGCGTCTGGCCAGAGGGGCCACCGGCCGGGACAAGATTGTCAAATTTGAGGGCTGCTATCACGGCCACAGCGACGCCATGCTGGTGAAGGCCGGCTCCTCTGCCGTAGCGGAGGGCGGACGCCCCAGCTCTGCCGGCGTGCCCGCGGACACCGCCAAGGACACCCTCACCGCTCAATATAACAATTTGGAAAGCGTCGGCGAGCTGTTCGCGCGGCATCCCGGCGAAATCGCCTGCGTCATCGTGGAGCCGGTCGCCGCCAACATGGGCGTAGTGGGCCCCCGGCCCGGCTTTCTGGAGGGGCTGCGCGCCCTGTGCGACCGGGAGGGCGCGCTGCTGCTTTTCGACGAGGTCATCACCGGCTTCCGTCTGGCCCGGGGCGGCGCTCAAGAATATTTCGGCGTCAAGGCGGATATCGTCACCTTCGGCAAGATCATCGGCGGCGGGATGCCGGTGGGCGCCTATTGCGGCAGCCGCGCGCTGATGGAGAAAATCGCCCCCTGCGGCCCGGTATATCAGGCGGGAACCCTTTCCGGCAACCCGGTGGCTATGGCGGCCGGACTTACCCAGCTCAGCTATCTCAACGCGCATCCCGAGGTTTACGCCGCGATTTCCGCGAAGGCCGACCGGCTGGCGGAGGGAATGCGCCGGGCGGCGGAGGAGGCCGGGGCCGGGGTCAGGATCAATCATGTGGGCAGTCTGGTCGCCCCCTTCTTTACCCCCGGCTGCGTGGAGTCCTTTGACGGGGCGGCCAGAAGCGACCTGAAGCTGTATGCGGCTTATTTCGAGAACATGCTGGCAAGGGGCGTGTATCTGGCCCCCGCCCAGTTTGAAGCCATGTTTCTCTCCTTCGCCCACACGGACGCGGATATTGAAGCCACGATCGAGGCGGCAAAACAGGTGTTTTTCTCCTTATCAAAATCCGGGCGGCCTACAGAACAGGCTCAGCCATAGCCATAACAGAGCGGCGCGCGACGCGCGGAGGCTCTATAGTTTGATCTGGGATAAAAACGAGTGTTTCCCAAAGCCGTGAAGCGCTCTTTAAAGCCTCGTCAAAAATTGTTTGAAAATCGCTCAAGCAGCCGAAAAGGTCCTGCCGCCTGTCAATGACAGGCGGTAAGCGGTGGTGAGATAAGAAAACAGAGCGCCTACCGGGCCTGCGAAGGAGGGCCGCACCGCGCAGAAAGCGCAGATACAAGGCCGAGAGCCGCAGCACTCCTTGGTGGAATGCAAGGCTTGAGAACGCCGTAGCTGTGCTTTTTGCGTTGGATGCGGCCGCTTTGTTTTCTTATGGAACCGCCGCCTAGGCCCTTTCTCTTTACCCTGATACGGAGACTGAGCAGTGCAGCTCAGAATTGGCAGCCGCCTTGATCGTGCCCGTCATCGAAAAAATTTTAGCCCGGCCAAAAGCGAGCCCTTTTCTTTGCGTTTTTCCCAACCGGCGGGGCATTTCAAGAGGAAGCACATCGCAGTCCTGAGCCCGATCCGGCCAGCCGTTTTTTCGCTCTGATGAAAGACCTATGTCGCGGTGAAAATTGACATGCGCTCTTGATTGCTCTATACTGTGTACACTTCGAGATTTTGAACGGGCTCCAAGGAGTGAATGCAATGGAGTTTTCGCAATACTTTCCCATATGGGACAAAATGACGCCCCGGCAGCAACAGGCGGTCCGCGCCGGTCTGATCTGCCAAAGCGTGAAAAAAGGGACCCTGCTCCACACCGGCGGCGCGGACTGCACCGGCCTGCTGCTGGTAAAATCCGGCCAGCTTCGGGCCTTCATCCTCTCCCGAGAGGGGCGGGAGATCACCCTTTACCGGCTGTTCGACCGGGATATTTGCCTGTTTTCCGCCTCCTGCATCATGCGTTCCATCCAGTTCGACGTGTCCGTCTCGGCGGAAAAGGACACGCAGCTGTGGATTATTCCCTCGGACGTCTATAAGCAGATCATGGAGCAGTCCGCCTGTGTCGCCAACTACACCAACGAGATCATGGCCTCCCGTTTTTCGGAGGTCATGTGGCTGATCGAGCAGGTTTTGTGGAACAGCATGGACAAGCGGGTGGCCGCGTTCCTGCTTGAGGAGGCGTCCATTCAGGCCTCGGACCGCCTGCACATCACCCATGAGAGCATCGCCAATCATCTGGGCACCCACAGAGAGGTCGTCACCCGGATGCTTCGCTATCTTCAAAACGAGGGGATGGTCAGGGTGACCCGGGGCACGGTAGAGCTCACCGACCGGGCAAGGCTGGAGCTTTTGCGCGGCGAAGAAAAGAGAGCATGACAAGCCGGAGCCGTCCGCCGCCTGTGGGGCGGACGGCGACGCAATATATTTATACATTAATCAGGCAGCAGAAGATTAAAA
>CAZKRQ010000084.1:0-7743 GCA_964555125.1 uncultured Oscillospiraceae bacterium | reverse complement strand
TCAGAACCAGAAGCATGAGCAGGGGAAGCAGCACGGCGAGCGCGAACAGCGCGCGCCGGCCCCGCTTCGCCGCAGGCAGGCGCAGCGCGATCGAGTAGCTGAAGACGGTCAGGGCGAATACGACCAGCCCATAAGCGGGGATGGCCCACATATAGCAGACATAGCTCGCGATCAGCAGAAATACCCGACGCGCCTTTTGCGCAAGCAGGTAATAAACCGCGGCGCAGCCAAATAGAAAAAGCAAAAAGGTCGGTGAACTGAACGTCATCTTGTATACCTCAAAATCCGGCGTAAAGGAAGGTGCCGCCCCCCGCCTCCAGCGTGCGGGTCAGGAACCAGAACAGCATGGTTGAGAAGCCCATGAACCAGTAGAGAAGCCAGCGGACGGGCTTGCCAAAGGTCTCGAGCGGGTTGCGAAGCGGCGCCGCGCCCTTTCGGTCGAGCGACCGGGCGGCGCGCAGGTCGAACAGCCAGCCGAGCGAGAGAGAGACGGCGAGAAAACCCCAGAAAAACAGATAGAAGGTGCCGGTGGCCGAGATCCCCTGCGCCTCAAGGTGAAAGAGGAAGTGAAGCGCCGCGCGGGGAGACCACGCCCCGGCGATATGGGCGAAGACGCTCATGGCCTGCGAAACGCCGGCCGCGCGGAAAAAGACGAGAGAGGCGGCAAACAGGAGAAACACGCCCACCCGCTTGCAGGCCTTTTTGACAACGCCCTGCCCGGCGCTTTTTTTGAGCGGGCGAATTTTGTGCAGCAGCTCCTCGCCGACGCGATACAAGCCGTTGAGCAGGCCCCAGATGACGAAGGTCCACGCTGCGCCGTGCCACAGGCCGCTGACGAGAAACACGAGGAGGAGATTGAGCGCGAAATGGGGCCTGTGTTCGTCCCATTTTTTGCCGAAAAACAGCTTGTTGGCCCAGCGGGACCAGACGAGCGGGGTGAAGACATAGTCGGTGAACCAGCTGGTGAGGGACATGTGCCACCGCTTCCAGAAGCCGGAGAAATTGGTCGCGAAATAGGGCGCGGCGAAATTCTCGCGCAGGGTGAAGCCGAAGAGCTTCGCCGTCCCGAGCGCCATGTCGGTATAACCCGCGAAGTCGAAATAGAGCTGAACCGCGTAGAACAGCGTCGCGAGCAATACGGTCATTCCCTCGCGGGCGGGAAGAGAGGCGTAGACCTCGTCCACGAATACGCCCAGACCGTCCGCGATGACGATTTTCTTGAACGCGCCGGTCAGAAACCGCTGCGCCCCCGCCACAAAGCCTCCGTAAGAGAACGCGTGCGTTTCGCGGTATTGCGGCAGCAATTCCCTTGCGCGGCCGATCGGCCCGGCCAGGATCTGCGGAAAAAAGCTGACGAAGAGCGCGAAGGTCCAAAAGTCGCGCTCGGGCTGCACGACACCGTTGCGCACGTCGATCAGATAGCCAATCGCCTGAAAGGTATAAAAGCTGATGCCGAGCGGCAGAACGAGCCCGAGGGAGGACGGTGCCCACGCGATCCCCCAGCGGCCGAGCAGGAGGGCGAGGCTGCGCGCGAAGAAATCCAGATATTTGAAGAAAAACAGCGCCGCGAGAGGGACAAGCAGCCCGACCGCAAAGAGCGCGTTGCGCCGCCGCGGCGTCCTGGCGCGCGCACAGCCCCGCGCCGCGGCGTAGACGACAGCGGCCGTCGCGGCGACAAGCGCGAAATACTGCGGCGCGGCGAGAAGGTAATAGGCGCAGCTCGCCAGCAGAAGAAACCGACAGCGCAGCCCGCCGGGCAGCGCGTAATAGACGAGCAGGCAGACCGCGAGAAAGAGCAGAAAGGCGGGCGTGTTGTAGCTCATCGCAGCGTCTCTCCCCGGTGATAGCGCACGATATACTCGCTCTCGACATCGGTGAAAATCAGCTCGGCGAGCAGCTTTTTCTGCGGGCCCGCGAGGTGAAAGCCGTCGTGAAAATTCGCGTCGTCGGCGGAGAACGCGTTGCGGAACTGCAAATCAAACACCGGCGCGCGGTCGAGCAGCGCCTGCTTCAGGGCCTCGACATCCGCCTCGATGCCCATCGGCGAGAGCACCAGCTCAAAGACAGAGTCGATCATGGGCGGAAAGACAAAGGTCAGCGCAATGCCGTGCCCGTCGCAGTAATCGGCGACCTCATACAGCTTTTGCAGCGTCTCCGGGGCGACAAACCAGCTGTCGCCCAGCTGATTGCGCAGCACGGCCGCGTAATCCTCGAGGTATTTGTGATAGGTCTCGCCCATCTCGTCCGAAACGGGCACAAGGTCAAAGGTGGTCGGGTCCTCGGGGTACTCCAGCCATGCCGGCTTATCGAGCAGGCCCGCGAGCAGGTTTTTGGTCCTGTATTTCGCGGCGTTGACGACCTCCAGCCAGTTGTTGAAGTTGGAGACAAAGGTGAAGAGGTTATCCGCCTGCCCCTGCACGAGGGGGATGCGCCCGACCCCCTGTTCCCCGCCGCTCGAATAGAAATTGACGCCGAACACGCAGCGCTCGAGCGCGGTGTGCTCGGTCGCGTACCAGAAAAGCTCGATGCATTCGCCGAGCGACGCGCCGCCAAAGCCGAGCATGGTCCAGTCCTCGCCGGTCAGCTCCTCGATATAGGCGACGTTCAGGTTCGCCATGCGGGAGTCGCCGAGAATGATGTTGGCGGGCTGCTCGTTGCGCACCTCCCGCATTGCGGAAAGCGGCTTGGAGAGATAGGTCGCGTTGTGCTTGAGGCCGAAGTAGTCGAACGGCTCAAGCAAAAAAAAGAGCAAAAAGACAATGAGAAACGGGATGAGAAAGATCGCTGTTTTTTTGAGAAGCTTCTGCATAGGCTATGAATCTCCCTTGGCGGAACAGAAAAATCAAAAAATCAAACGGCGGGCGCGCGCCACACCGCGCGACACAGCTTCGCCGTAAGAGGCCCGGCGCCGGGGCCTGCCGGCCCGTCACCCGATGGGCGGCGCGATGGAATCGAATTGGGCGCTGTAGATTTTCCGATAGATACCCTCACGCGCGATCAGCTCGGCGTGGGTGCCCTGTTCGGCGACGCCGGTTTTGTCGAGAACGACGATCTTGTCCGCGCCGCGCACGGTCGACAGGCGGTGCGCGACGACGATGGTGGTGCGGCCCGCCTGCAGCGCCTCGAGCGACTGTTGCAATTCATGCTCTGTGATGTTGTCGAGCGCGCTCGTGGCCTCGTCGAGAATGAGGATCTGCGGGTTTTTGAGGAAGATGCGCGCGATGGCGATACGCTGCTTCTGCCCGCCCGAGAGCTTTACGCCGCGTTCGCCGACATAGGTGTCATAGCCGTCCTCCAGGCCGAGAATGAATTCATGAATGCGCGCCGCTTTGGCGGCCCGCTCCACGTCGGCGCGCGTTGCGTCCTCGCGGGCATACGCGATGTTCTGCGCGATCGTGCCGGTGAAGAGAAAGACCTCCTGCTGCACAATGCCGATGCCGCGGCGCAGAGAGCTGCGCGTGATGGAGAGAATATCGCGGCCGCCGATCGTGATCTTTCCGCCGTCGATGTCGTAAAAACGGGGGATAAGGTGGCACAGCGTGGTCTTCCCCCCGCCGGAGGGGCCGACGAGCGCCGTTGTCTTCCCGTTTTCAAAGACGATGTTCAGATGGCTGAGAACCTCTTTGTCGCTGCCGTAGGTAAAGGTGACGTCCGAGAAGACAATGTCGCCCGAGAGATCGGCTTGATCGCGCGCGCCGGGCCGCTCCTGCTCGGGCTTGGCGTCCATGATCTCGCAGAAGCGGCGAAAGCCGGTTTTGCCGTCCTCAAAGATCTCGCAGAACTGCATGAATTTTTTGATCGGCTGGATAAATTGGCCGATATAGAGAAAATAGGCGGCGAAGTCGCCGATGTCGATTTTGCCGTAATAGAAATAAAGCCCCGCGGCGACGAGCACGACGAGATACATCACGTCGAGGCAAAAATACATGCCCGAGTAATACTGCGCCGCCGCCTTATAGGCGATGGATCGCGCATCGAAATAGCCGTCGATCGTGCGCTCGAATTTCTTCATCTCGCCCGCGCTGTTGTCAAACGCCTTGGAGACGCGGATGCCCGAGATCGAGTTGGCGAGCCCGGCGTTGATCTCGGCGGTCTTCTCGCGCGATTTTGCGAAGCCGATCCCCATCCGCTTCTGCATCTTCACCATAAAGAGCGCGCAGGGCGGCACAAAGGCAAAGACGATAAGGGTAAGCGGGAGATTGATGGTGCACAGCAGCCCGAAGGAGCCGAGGATCATCAGGATCGAGACGAGAAAGTCCTCCGGCCCGTGATGCGCCAGCTCGCTGATGTCCTGTAGGTCGTTGACAACGCGGGACATCAGCGCGCCGGATTGATTCTCGTCAAAATAGGAAAAGGGAAGGGTCTGCATGTGCGCGAAGATCTCACGCCGCAGGTCGCTCTGGATGCGCACGCCGAGCCGGTGGCCCCAAAAGGTGACAAAGTGGTTGAGCAGCGCCTTGACGGTATAGATCGCCAGCAGAGAGGCGGCGAAGACAAAGAACAGGCGCAGATCGCGATTGGGCACGACGCTGTTGATGACGGTGCGCGTGACCATCGGATAGACGAGATCGCACAGGGAGATAAAGAAGGCGGCCGCAATGTCGCAGGCAAACAAAAGCTTATAGGGCTTGTAATAGCGCAGGAAGCGCCGCAGGTCGTTCTCTTTTTTCTTTTTCATTTATAAAGTATAGCATCTTTTCGCCGGAAAGAAAAGCGGGAAAGCCGGCGCGACTCCTTGCGGGGCCCGCGACGGCAGGGAGGGCGCGGCGGCTTTGGCCTTTTGAGACTGTTTCAAAAACAGAGAAAGAGTATACGGAAGTATAAAAGAGAAAACAGGAGAAACAGAGAGATTGTAATTTGTAATTTATTTTTTTTGGCTAAAAAGTGTTGACATGCCCGTTTGGGTGGAATATAATACAAATCGGCGCTTCGTCGGCGAAGCGCGCGGATTCCACAGATTTCGCCGCTTTGCGGCGGTACGTGATAAAAACAGGAGGAACAACATGTCAACAACTTTGCAGAAGACCGCAGAAGTTGAGCGCAAATGGTACATCGTCGACGCGGCCGGCAAGCCCCTCGGACGCACGGCGTCCACTGTCGCCACACTGCTGCGCGGCAAGCATAAGCCCACCTTCACGCCGAATATCGACGGCGGGGACCATGTCATCGTCATCAATTGCAAAGACGCGGTCCTGACCGGCAAAAAGCTCGAGCAGAAATTTTACCGCCGTCACAGCGGTTGGATCGGCGGCCTCAAAGAGGTGCAGTATAAAAAGCTGATGGCCGAGCAGCCCGACAAGGCGATGATGCTCGCGGTAAAGGGGATGCTGCCCGACACCGTGCTGGGCCGTCAGGCGCTTACCCGCCTGCGCGTTTATAAAGACGCGAACCACAAAAACGCTGCGCAGAAGCCGCAGGTCTACGAAGGCTAAGAAAGGAGCGAGAGAATATGTACGAAACCAGACCCTTTTTCTACGGTACAGGCAGAAGAAAGTCGTCAGTCGCTCGCGTCCGTCTCTATAACGGCTCCGGCGCGATCACGATCAACAAGCGCGATATTGACGATTATTTTGGGCTTGAGACCCTCAAGCTGATCGTCCGCCAGCCCCTTGAGCTGACAAATTGCGTCGGCAAATTTGACATCGTTGTCAATGTCAATGGCGGCGGCGTTTCTGGCCAGGCCGGCGCGATTCGCCACGGCATCGCCCGCGCGCTGCTGCAATACGACGAAAATCTCCGCCCGGTGCTCAAAAAAGCCGGCTTCCTCACCCGCGACCCGAGAATGAAGGAGCGCAAAAAGTACGGTCTCAAAGCCGCCCGTCGCGCGCCGCAGTTCTCCAAGAGATAAGATTCTCTGCCGAAACGAAAAGCTGCAAAACCCCGCAGACAGATTTGTCTGCGGGGTTTTTAACACTCCGGCTTGAACTCTATAGGATGATTTTCAGCATAGCGGCGGCGCCTTCGGCCGCCATCGCCGTTATTGATTTTTCAATGAAGATGTTTTCCCTTGCCATGATGCAGGGCGGTATGTCCCGAAGCCTCCGGCAATAGAATTCGCTGTTCCTCCACATGATATGAGGCTTTTTGTTTTGATGCAGGTCTTTTACTTCGAGCTTGCCCCGAGATGCGGGATATAAAACGGCTACAGGGGCTTTTTGCGCCGTGGCGGCGGGGTTCTCTGGTCGGTGAGTCCGAGAAAATAATCCGCAGAGACGCCGTAAAGGCGGCACAGCGCCAGCAGATGCCGCACAGGCAAGTTCGTTGGCCCCGCGCTCATAGCGCGCGTACATCGTCTGCGAGGTGCCCAGCCGGTCGGCGAACTGCCGCTGCGTCAGATCGGAATCCTCGCGCAGTTCCCGCATTCTCCGTGTGTAGTCCATCGTGTATCACACGAGATCCACACTAACACAGTAAAGAAATTTACTGTCGAATTAAGTAAAGGTATTTACTATAATAAGAAAAGCAGAGCGAGAAAAAAGGAAAAGTTTCCACGGCAAGGGCCCTTGGCATAAAAATTTAAAAGAACAGCAATCGGATTTACCGGATTCCGCACGGTTTCTCCGCCAGGGGAATTGAACTTTTTTTCGGAATCTGATATGGTATAGACAGGGAAGAACCCAAAAGGAAGTTACGAAAGGAAAACAAAAATGAATCGAAGTGAAAAGAACGCGTTTATCCAACAGGCGGTGAAGGAGCAGGTGCTCAGCAACCCCTCTTATGCCCAGACGCGCAAGAAGATTTTGATCCTTGCGCTGATCCCGGCGGCATTCCTCGTTATCGACCGCGTTATTGCCATTGCGCAGGGGGCGCTTGCCAGCGGCAACGCCACCGGCTTGCTGTGGGGATTTGTGTTGATGGCGCTCGTCGTCGTCAGCGCGGTCAACGCGGAGATTGTCGCCGCGTCGGTCTGGCTGTTTCTCAGCGCGGGTATTTCGGCCATCAGCCTGATCGGTCAGGTTGCGCTTTATGGGCTTGGCAATATCAATATACCCCTGTTTTTGTTTTACGTGGTTTACATTGTGGTTTTTGTCGTGATCGCGGTCGTGCTGCTTGTTGACCCGCAGATCAAGGCTTATCGCGCGCACGCGAAGGATGTAAAGAGCTGCGCGAAGGCCGAGGCCTCGCGCATGTGAAGCCGGCGCAACACACAGAGCAAATGGAACAGTGCCTCGCTATGAGGTGAAAAGGGCGCGGCCGCGACGGTTTGGAAAACCTCGCGGCCGCGCCTTTTTGCTGAAAACCCGAAGTGCGCTCATTTTTGCGGCGCGCCCTTGGCGGCGGTTCTAGTCAGAGAACAGAGTGCCCCACATCTGACGCAAAAAAGCACAGCCACGGCGTTCTCAAGCCTCCGCATTCCGTCAAGGCGCGCCGCGGCTTTCGGCGCCGTATCTGCGCCTTTTGCGCGGTGCGGCCCTGCGGCCTGCCGGCGCCTTGTTTTTTTATCTCACCACCGCTTCTGGCCTGGCGGAGTTTTTTTGTTTGCGCTGGGCCTGTTTTGGTGTTATAGTTAAGAGGACACTGCGGCGAGAGCGGCAGGGGGATAAAAGCATGGTGTTGCCAACCATGCCTTTCAAAAGGAGAAGAAAATGGAAAACAGCAAGAAAACGATGGAAAAGATCGTCGCACTCTGCAAAAATCGCGGCTTCGTCTATCCGGGCAGCGAGATTTACGGCGGCCTGTCCAACTCGTGGGACTACGGCCCGCTCGGCGTCGAGTTCAAAAACAACGTCAAGGCGGCGTGGC
>CAZKRQ010000083.1:0-7799 GCA_964555125.1 uncultured Oscillospiraceae bacterium | reverse complement strand
CGCGCCGCCGAACCAACTGCGCGGATAGAGCTCGCCGCCGGTGGGTCTTAGGGGGCGCCGGACCCGGGGGCGCGAAAAAAGAAGGGAAAACGGAAAATAGGTTGACCGCGTAAAAAACGACGGCCAACCTATTTCTTTACCGTGAAATGCGGGTAACCCGGGCAAAGAAACCCTCCCCGGGCAATCAGCGTCAGGTAGAGATCCGCCCCGTCGTTGGACAAAACGACTTCGTTGGACAACAGCCCCTCCGCCGTGACGGCGAAAACGGATTGGAGCGGCGCGGCGAACGAGAGCTCCAATGTTTGGCCGACGTGGATGCGCGCGCCGAACCGATCGGGATCGAAATGCAGCCGGGGAAGCGGATGCCCCCATGCGTCCAGCTCGCAGGACAGATCGTCAGCGAGCTGAAAACGGTCCATAAATTCCGCTTTTCGGGTTCGCGTGACGACCCAAAACGGAGTCAGGCAGGCGGCGAAGTGAAATTTTCTATAAATGACAAGCCTGCGCATGTGAAGTCCTTTCACGGCATTGTTTTTCGCGTCGGGCGAACACAGAGCAGCCGCAAAGCGGCTGCTTTTTCGGCGCAGGGCCGCGCGCTCAGCCGAGCAACGCGCATTGATAGTTGTTGTAGGTTCCGTCCTCGACGCGGTAAAACGCGCCGCCAAACTGTGTGCAATCCGCGCTGAGCAGCTGGTTGAGCAGCCCGTCCTCGCTGCACCATGCGGCAAAAACGCCCTCGGCCGTGACAAAGCCGCAGCCGATCATCTCCTGCTTTGCCGCTTCGGCTGCGCTGAGCCCGTTTGAGCCGTCGGGGCGAAGGTGTCCGTATTTGCCGGAAAGCTCCTGCGCGCGGGTTTTCGCGGCCGCGGCGAGGGCATCGCTCCAGGCAAGCTCGGGGAGATTGGCCTCTTTTCGCAGGGCGTTGACGAGCGCCAGCACATCGCGCATGACCTCGTCGCTGAAGCCGTCCTCGAGCGCATAAACCTCGACGACGTCCTCGCCCTCCAGCTCGGTCGCGACCTCCGTGCGGGACAAATCGGCGACCGAGATCGTGTAATTCACCATGCGGCGCGGCACAAAAATCTGGTTGGGGTGCGCCGTGTCGATCAGCGCGCCGGTGGTGGCGGCATACCGCGCATAGGTTTCGGCGGAGACGGCCTTCCAGACGCCGACGGTGGTTTTGACGGTGGTTTTCGCCACCTCATTGCCCTTGATATTGATCCAGGCCCGCCCGTTGCTTTCCGCGATCACCGACACCTCGGCGGCGGAGCCGGGCGCGCTGACGAGCGCGGTCTCCCCCTCGTTGAGCAAGAGCTCGAGCACAACGCTGTTTTGCAGGCAGGCCTCGATCTCGCGCGGCGGGTTGTCGGTTACCTTGTCGAGCCCCTTCACCGTGACCCTCTGCGTATAGACGGCGACGTCGCGCACCTCGGTCGGGATGTCCTCGATCTTTTCGACGCCGAACAGGTCGCGCAGAAAGCGCCGCAGCGCCTCGTATTCCGCAGAGCGGTCCTGCCCGAAGATCACGATCTCATGGGCCGGCTTGGCGGTCGGCAGCTCTTTTTCACAGGTTCTGACCGTCAGGGTCGTTTCAAAATATTCGCCTCTCGCCGTGAAGGTATCGCCCGAGAGAACGAGAATATCGGGGTCGGCCACCTCGATCGAGGCGACGACCTCGTTTTCGCCGAGCGGAACCTGCACGGTGTGGCTGTCGCCGACGGCCAGGGTCAGGGGGTCGAGCTCGGTGGTCGGTTTTGGCGTAAAGGTATCCTTGACGGCCGGAACCCAGGGCTCCGCGACGGCTACGGCGCCGCCGCCGGCCGCGAGCAGCAGAAGCACGGCGACGACGGGGATCCATTTCAGCGATCTTTTCTTTCTGCGCGCCGCCCCCTGCTTGCGCGCGCGCCTGCGCTTTTTACCGGGCTCGTCCCAATTCTCCTCAAACCGATTTTCGCCGAGCTCGGGCATCGGGCTGCCGAGCAGCTCGTCCACTTCCGGCAGAAATCCCGGCTCGATCTTCTGTTTTTTATTCATGCTTTCACCCCGGCAGGATAATTTTCACTCCATTATTGTATCACAGATTTGCCGCCGCGCAAGCGCGCGCGAGGAGAACCTTTCCCGGAGAAATGAGCGTTCTGCGCCTCAAACGGGCCTTCCCAGGGCGGTTCGCCGTTCGAGGCCGGGATTTTGGCGGCTTTCACGGCCGTTTCTGACGCAGGACGGGGCGGACAGGGATATTCCAGGCCCGACCGGTTGAATTCGGGCGCGCGATATGAGAGAATGAGAAATACGCGGACGGCGGGGCAGTGCGCCCTTCGCCCCGCGCTTTGCAGAAAAAAGAAAGGATGGACGGAATCAACCGTATATGGCCAAAAAGACAGTGAAAACCAACGCCCTGCGAATGCTGGACAAAGCGAAGATCCTCTATGAGACGAGGGAATATGAGGTCGACGAGAACGACCTTTCGGGGGAGCACGTCGCCGCGCAGCTCGGGCTTGACCCGGCGACCGTGTTCAAAACCCTTGTGCTCAGCGGCGACAAAACAGGGTATCTTGTCGCGTGCATCCCGGTCGCGGCGTCGCTCGATCTCAAGGCGCTCGCCCGCGTTAGCGGCAACAAAAGCGTCGCCATGGTGCATGTCAAGGATTTATTTGCGCTGACAGGGTATGTCCGGGGCGGGTGCAGCCCTGTCGGGATGAAGAAGCGGTTCCCGACCTGGTTTGACGCGAGCTGCCGCTCGCTTCCGGCCGTGGCGGTCAGCGCGGGCCAGCGCGGCCTGCAGATGATCGTTGAGACGGATAAGCTGCTCGCCGCCATCGGGGCCGATTGCGCCGAAATTGCGATCCGATAAGCGGCGAAATCGGTCCCGCTTTTTCGCAGGCCCGCTCTTACAAAAGGCAGGGGGCGCGGTGCGCCGAAGGAAGCGCGGATCAGACCGAAGAGCCCGCGGGCTGCGCCATGCGAACACTGACGCCGTTGACCTCAACCTCCCCCTCGGCGCGAATCACGATATAGCGCCGGCCGTCGATTACGCGCGTCTCGACAAGGTCGCTGCGCGCGGCGTTGACCTGCACCAGAACGTCGGGCGTGCGCACCTCGAATTTGTTGCCGGCGGCGAGGTTGCCTGTCGGCAGGGCCTGATCCTCGCCGAACGCCTCGCAAAAGCGCGCGTCAAAGGCGTCGAGGCCCTCCTGAGATACGCCGCAGGAGGCGATGGCGTCCCGCATTTCGCTGCGGGTGATCCGCGGCGGCTCGTCCTCTTTGTTGAGCTTGTGCGCCTCGAGGCGGTCGCGAACCTCCTCGTGCACGGCGCGCACGACCTCGAAGCGGCATTCCCCGTCGAGGGATTCCCGCAGCAGGGCCTGAAAGGTCTCCCGCTGCTCGTCGGCGGGCATCGGCGCCTCGGCGCCGCCGAATAGGCCGCGGAGGAAATCCTCCTGCAGGGCGGAGGTGTCTTTGGTGCAGTAGAGCGCGCCGTAGAGGTTGGCGGCGCGGTCGTCAAAGGCGGGGAAGAGAAAGCCGAGCTCGGGCGCGCCGACGACCCAATCCGCGCGGCGGCTGTGAAAGGCGTTTTGCGCGGCGGAATAGCTCAGCGCGGGCTTGGTCGGTTTGACGGGGCAAACGCTGCACAGGATATAGCGAAAAACCTCGCTTGAGGCGTCGCCGTCGCGCGCGCCGTCCGCCGCGCGGTAAGGGACGTCGTAGACGTCGGCGGCGAGGAGAATGAGGTAGTTCCCCTCGATTTGCAGCGTCGAGACCGCTTTTTGAAAAAACAGCTGCACGGCTGCTTCGTCGCGCAGCTCGGAATCCCGCAGCGCCATGAGCAGGCGGTGCTCGTCGCTGTCGGCGACCTGGGCGGTCGTGAAGGCGAGATCGACGAGATTTTTTCCCGGCGTACCGGCCAGCGTCCGCTTGAGCAGCGCGAGATATTTTTCGCTTTCCTCCTCGGGCAGCAGCGCGAGAGACTGGTCGAAGAGGGAGAGAATTTCCCGCTTTTCGTTGACATAACAGCCGCGAATATGCGAGATGTTCTGCTTTTCTGGCTTGAGCCTGCGGCGGAGCTCGGATATTTCTTTTTCGTTCATGGGGAAACCTCTCTTATACATGGAAATAAAGGCAGAAAAACGGATTTGCCGGAAAAATTGGCTGGGACGGAGAAATCAAGCGTCGGCCACAAAAAGCGCTGACCCAAAGAAAGACCGCGCCGCCCGGATGGAACGGCGGAGGAGGCAAACGCGTCGCGGAGCCCGCTTTTTTACAGAGTCGGGGCGGTATTGTCCGCAAGCTCAAAGCTCCGCGAGCCGGTGAGCAGGGTGAGCGGCTTTCGGCTGCGCGCCCCTGACGGTGGTTTCATGAGAGAACGAGGCCGCCGCATCTGACGAAAAAAAGCGCGGCCGCTGCACTCGCAAGCCCCTGCGTTCCAAGGAGCGCTGCGGTTTCCCGGTCCTGTAGCTGCGTTTTTTGCGCGATGTGGCCCAGCTAAAGGCCCGGCGGACTCTTCGTTTTCATATCTCGCCGCCGCATTTGCACGGCGTTGTTGTTTCGCCGGACGCGGACCCTGAAAACAGGGGGAGGCCAAAGAAACGCGCGGTGAAGCCCATTAGGGCTCCTGGCCGGGCTGCGGCATCAGCGCGCCGCGCCGCAGGCGATAGAAAACGAAGCCGGTCAGATCGGCCAGAACCCAGCCGATCGGGATCGAGACCCAGATGCCGACAACGCCGAGCGGCGTGGCGGAGAGAAGATAGGCCAGCGCGACCCGCGTGCCCAGAGAAATGACGGTGAGAACGACCGACATGCCCGGCTTTTGCAGCGCGCGATAGAGGCCATAGAGAAGAAAAAGGCAGCCGATTCCCCAATAGAAGGCGGCGACAATGCGCAGATACTGCACGCCGACAGCGAGAATTTCCGTCTCCTGCGGCTGTACGAAGATCAGCATCAGCGGCCGCGCGAGCAGGATCACCGCAGCCGAGACGATCAGACAAAAGCCGATCGTGAGACGCACCGCCTTTTTTGTGCCGAGGCGGATGCGCTCGGTCTGATTTGCGCCGTAATTCTGCGCGACGAAGGTCGAAAAGGCGTTGCCGAAATCCTGCACCGGCATATAGGCGAACGAGTCGATCTTCACGGCTGCGGCAAATGCCGCCATCACAATCGGGCCAAAGCTGTTGACGAGGCCCTGCACCATGAGGATGCCGAAATTCATGACCGATTGCTGCACGCAGGTCAACACCGAAAGGCTGAGGATCTCCCGCAGCACGTGGCCGTCGAAGCGTGCCGCGGCGCGGTCGGGACGCAGAAACGGGCAGCGGAGCCATGTATAGACGGCAATGCCGACGCCGGAGAGAACCTGCGCGATGACCGTCGCGAAGGCCGCGCCCGCGACGCCCCATCGGAACGAGAGGACAAACAGCAGGTCGAGCCCGATGTTGAGCACGGCGGAAACGCCCAGAAAGGCGAGGGGTACGGCCGAGTTGCCCAGCGCGCGCAGAAGACAGGCGAAGAAATTATAGAGAAACGTCGCCAGAATGCCCGCAAAAATCACCTGGAGATAGTCGCGCATCAGCGCGTACACCTCCTGCGGCACCTTGAGAAAGCGCATGATCGGGTCGATCCAGAGAAAGGCGGCGGCGTTGAGCGCGGCGGCGATGACGAGGATGAGACAGAACGCGTGCAGAATGGCCGCGCGCAGCCGCGCCCGGTCCCCACGACCCTGGTAAATCGAGAACAGCGCCCCCGCGCCCATCGACAGCCCAAGCAGAATCGAGGTCAAAAAGGTCATCAGGGTATAGGCCGAGCCGACGGCCGCAAGGGCGTCTTTGCCGAGATAACGCCCGACAATCAGGGTGTCGGCGATATTATAGAATTGCTGCAACAGGTTGCCCGCGATCATCGGCAGCACAAACAGCAGCAGCGTGCGGGTGATATTCCCCTTGGTTAAATCGCGATTCATACCAGCTCCAAATCCTTCTTCCCGATCTGCGTCAAAACGCGCCAGATGAAATTGTAGTATACTCCGCGAAGAAAAGCAATACAAAAAAGGGGAGGAGACGCGGCGGGGAGATTGCCGAACGAAGCGTCTGCGAAGACCGTAAAACGGGCCCGCACCGCGCAAAAGCCGCGGATGCGGGCCCGAAAAGCGTCCTTTAAGGCTATGAAAGGAATTCGCCACATTTCAGATATGCATGCTTTGGTTTACACGCCAGAAAAAGGTTGGTAGCAAGCCGTGGCGTGGCGGGCGCGCTTGCCGTTTCGCCGCCATCGTGATAGAATAAAACGAAACCATTCAAAAGCGCGCCGCGCGAACCGCAGGGGGAACAGTATGGGAATCGGATTTCTGGAAGTATTTCAGCTGGGCATCGGCCTTTATGTGCTCTACGCCGCCTTCACCAACAATAAAAAGCTGTTTGATTTTTCGTCTATGACCTTTAACGATGAGGCGAAGGTCAGAAAGGTGCTGCGCAGCCTGTATTTCGCCATGGGCGGCGTGATGGTGGTCGACGGCCTCGTCGGCATGGCGCGCAACGCGCTCTTCGCGTCGGAGAATCCGCCCCAAATCGCGCTGCCCGCCTTTGTCACCTATGATTTTCTCGAGACGATCAACTTTATCGCGATGGGGATCGTGCTGACCCTGATCGTCGTGTCGGTCGTCTACGTGCACAGGAACTCGACGAAGAAAAAATGAGCCGCAGAAAACGGAGCCCGCAGCCCGCGCACGGGCTTGTCGCGCGCCCAAAAGCAGGGCGGTTAAAAGCCGTTTTCCGGTGCCGGCGGATTTAAGGCGGCCGGGATTCTGGGCGGAGCGTGCTTCGCGCGCCGAACCTGTCGTGCCCCGCCCCGAAGGGGACCTGCCTGAAAACCGAAAAAATGGGCGAGAAGGAGTCTCCTTCCCGCCCATTTTTATCCTGCGCGCAAGCGCGGCGTTTCAGTCGAGGCTTTCTGAAAGGGCCTCGGTCTCTTCCAGCGTGATCGAGACGCGCGCCGCGAGCGCCTCACCCTGCAACACCAGATAACAGCTGCCGTCGCCGGGAAGCTCGAGGGTCGTGTCGCAGCTGCCGCTCCCCTCGAGCAGTAACCGGGGCTGTTCCGCGCCGCACAGCCAGTAAAGCTGCGCCGCGCCGTCGCGCGCCTCGAGGGTGCAGCGAACGGCGATTCGGCCGCCGCGCTCAAACGCCACGCCGCCAAAGAGAAACTCGGTGCCGGAAAAACCGAGATAATCGGCGGTATAGGCGCCGGTGAAGCAGTCGGCGCCGAAAACGCGCTCGCCCACCAGCCTGCTGTCGCCGGTCAGGACCAGCTTGCCGGCCGTCTCCAGCGCCGAGGAATACTGGTCGCGCAGAGCATCCGTGTCAAGGCTTGAAAAGAGGACGCAGGAGCCCAGGGAGACGGAGAAGCAGAATGCGGCGGCCAGCGCGACCAGCCGCACGAGCCATTTGAGTAAAAACATTGCGGTCACCTCCTTGCTTCAGCGCTTGACCAGACTGTAGTAGGTGCGGGCAGTCAGGCGAAAAACGACCACATACACGAGGCAGAAGACCAGGCTGGTGCCCAGGATGCACGCGAGGGTCAACGCGGTATTGGTCATGATGAACGCCTCGAGAATGCGCGTGATGATGTTGGTCGCGGCGAGGATATGCATCAGCGCGACGAGCATCGGAAGGAAAAAGACAATCAGCACCTGACGGTTGATGGTCGCGCGCACCTCGCCGTCGCTCATGCCGACCTTTTGCAGGATGACAAACCGCTCGCGGTCCTCAAGCCCTTCGGAATACTGCTTGAAATACATGATGAGAACCGTGTTG
>CAZKRQ010000082.1:0-7813 GCA_964555125.1 uncultured Oscillospiraceae bacterium | reverse complement strand
TTGATCCCGAAAAGTCCGCCCTTGACTTTTCGGGAAGAGGAGGAGCAAGGGAGCGAGCGAAGTTTTCCCGAACAGGGGAAACGGAGCCAAGCGGACTTTGCGACGACGAGCGCCGACACATTTTTGCGGCGCGCGGATCATAGACTTCACCAAGGACAAAGGACAAGAACAGTGAGGAAGCGCTATGGCATTATTGAGCGAAAAACGTGGGCAGAGCGAGCGCGAGGCGGAAAAAAAGCTTCGGCAATACGGTGAAAATGTTTTAAAGGGACAGCGGCCGAAAAGCCCGGTGGTTCTTTTTTTATCGCAGTTCAAGGATATTCTGATATTGATTCTCGCGGCGGCGACGCTTTTTTCGGTCGTGGCCGGTCAGATGACCGAGGCGGTCACAATTATCAGTATCATGCTGCTCAACGCGGTGATGGGCTTTATTCAGGAATACCGCACTGAAAAAACGCTGCAATCCCTCAAGGATATGACGGCGCCCGTCGCGCGTGTCTGGCGCGAGGGAAAAAAGCAGACGCTGCCCGCTTCGCTCGTCGCGGTCGACGACATCGTCGAGCTGCGCGCCGGCGACCGGGTGCCCGCCGACGCGGACCTCATTGAATGCGCCGATTTCCGAACCGACGAGTCGATCCTCAGCGGCGAGAGCAACGCGGTCGAGAAGGATATAACCCCCGAAAACCGCGGCGTTTTTATGGGCACAGGCGTGCTCTCGGGCCATGGCTGGGCGCGCGTGACCCGGACGGGCATGGCCACCGAGATGGGCAAAATCGCGGGCTTGCTCGCCGACGTGAAGGAGGAGCAGACCCCGCTGCAAAAGAAGCTGGTTTCTCTGGGCAAGTTTGTCGCGGTCTCCTGCCTGGCGTGCGGGGCGGTCGTCGTCCTGCTCGGGCTTGCGCGGGGCGAGGAGCTGCTGCAAATGCTTCTGACCGGCATCTCGCTCGCGGTGGCGGCGATTCCCGAGGGGCTGCCCGCCATTGTCACGATCGTGCTCGCGCTGTCGGTCAACCGCATTCTCGCGCGGGGCGCGATCATCCGCCGGCTGCACGCGGTCGAGACGCTGGGCAGCGCGACCGTGATCTGCTCGGATAAGACCGGGACCATCACCGAAAACCGCATGTCGGTGACCGAGCTGTGGTGTGACGGCAAACGCTATGCGCTCAGCGGCAGCGCCGATTCGCGGCGCGGCGATCTGCTGCTGGAGGGCAAAAAGGCCGACCCGAGGCAGAGCGAAACGCTGCGCGCTGCGCTGGTGTGCGCGGCGCTGTGCAATATGGCGGTGGCCGAGCCGCAGGGGAAGGAGAGACTGCAGGTGTCGGGCAGCCCGACCGAGGCCGCCCTGCTGGTGGCCGCGGCAAAATGCGGCGTTGAGAAGAGCAGCCTGCTCAGGACCTGCGCGGTGGTCGACGAAAAGCCGTTTGACAGCGCGCGAAAGATGATGTCGGTGCAGGTAGTGCACGGACAAAAGACAGTCACGCTGACCAAGGGCGCGCCGGACGAGGTGCTGCGCAAATGCACCCGCATGGGCTCGGACGCGGGGGTGCGCGCGCTGACCCATGCGGACCGCGCGGCGATCACCGCCGAGGTCGAGCGAATGGCGAACGGCGCCGAGCGGGTGCTCGCGGTCGCGACGCGGCAGGGAGAATTCAGCGAGAGCGAGCTGGTCTTTCTCGGGCTGTTCGGATTGAAGGACCCGCCCCGCAAAGAGGTCAAAAGGGCGGTCGCCCAGTGCCGCAGAGCCGGGATCCGCCCGGTGATGATCACGGGCGACCACGCGCTGACCGCCTGCGCCGTCGCCCGCGAGGTCGGCATCGCCGGAGAGGGAGACGCCGCTATCGAGGGCAGGCAGATCGAGAGGATGAGCGAGGCCGAGCTGCGCGAGGCCGTCAAAACAACTTGTGTGTTCGCGCGGGTGTCGCCCCACCACAAGCTGCGCATCGTGGAGGCGCTGCGCAGCAACGGCAATATCGTCGCGATGACGGGGGACGGCGTCAACGACGCGCCCGCGGTGAAGCAGGCGGACATCGGCGTCGCGATGGGGATCGCGGGCTCGGATGTGACGAAAGAGGCGTCGTCGGTCGTGATCCTCGACGACAATTTCGCGACCATCGTCGCCGCCGTCGAGGAAGGGCGCATTATTTACCAGAATATCAAGCGCTTTATTCGGTTCCTGCTCACGAGCAACCTCGGCGAGGTGATGACGGTCGTGCTCGCCATGGCGCTCGGGATGCCGGTGATCTTCATCCCGATTCAGATTCTGCTGATTAACCTCGTCACCGACGGCCTGCCCGCCGTGGCGCTCGGCATGGAGCCCGCCGCCGAGGGCATCATGGATTGTCCCCCCCGCGACCCCAACGAGGGCCTGTTCGCCCACGGGTTTGCGCTGTCCATCGTCTTTCGGGGCGTGGTGCTCGGCCTGTGCAACCTGCTCTCGTTCGCCGCGGTCTACCGCATGTCGGGCGGGGATCTGACGGTCGCCCGCTCGGCCGCGTATATGACCCTGATCTTCGCCCAGATGCTGTATGTGCTCGAGTGCCGGTCGGACCGCCACTTGTTTGCGAAGCCCGGCTCGCTGCTCGCCAACAAGACGCTGCTGGCCGCCTGCGTGGTGTCGGTGTCGGCGACCCTCGCGGTGGTCTATATCCCCTTTCTTCAGCGGATCTTCGCGCTGAGCGCCGTCAAGGGCGAGCTGCTGCTGCCTGTGCTCGGCTGCACGATGATCAGCCCGCTTATGGGTGTTTTTGACAGGAGAAAAAATTCCAAGGGCTAAAAAGTAATAAGACTCCCCGCCGTTGACCACACTAGAAAAGCGAGAATTCGGCCCGAAAGGCGGCTTTTGCGGGCGCGCGTTGGAAAAAAGAAAACGCGCCCGGGGCCGCACAGCCGGTTTCTCCCAAAGCTTTTCCGGCTTTTGACAACGGCAAGGAGTCTTGATTTTTATGGCGAAAGCGCTTCGATATTTTCTTGTTTTTCTTCTCGTTCTCTGCGTGCTGGCCGCCGGCTGGTACTTTCTCAGCATGGATTATCTGCCCGACCGCGTCTGCGTTTATGAGGGCGAGCGATGGGCCTTTGGGCGCGGCCTGCTGACCGTGCGCAGCGAGAAGGGCGAGCTCGCGCCCGCCTCGACGACGCAGGGCGCGAGCGTTGACGGCACCCTCTATCTCTTCGACATGATCCCCCTCAAGACGGTGCGGGTCATGACGGTCGACCGGGTCAGCCTGCAGCCCTGCGGGATGCCGTTCGGCGTGAAAATGTTCACGGCGGGGGTCGTGGTCGCCAGCGTTTCACAGGTGCAGACGCTGGGCGGCCCGGTCTGCCCGGCGAAGGACGCGGGCCTCGCCCCCGGCGACGTGATCCTGACGGTCGACGGCGTGGCGGTCTCGGGCAACGAGGACATCGCCGCCGTCGTCAGCTCCAGCGAGGGACGCGCCCTGACGGTGGAGTATCAGCGGGACGGCCGGACGGCAACGGCGGTCCTGGTGCCTGCGAACGCCAAAAACGGGACCGGGTTTAAGGCGGGCATGTGGGTGCGCGATTCCTCGGCCGGGATCGGCACGGTGACCTATATCCATAGCGAGACCGGCGTTGTGGCCGGCCTTGGGCACGGCATCACCGACGCGGACAGCGGCATTGTGCTGCCGGTGCTCAGCGGCGAGCTTGTGAGCGTGACGGTGACCGGCGTGGAAAAGGGACAGGCGGGCGCGCCCGGCGAGCTCAAGGGCGTATTCAGCCGGGGCGCGCCCTATGCGACGCTGCGCTATAACTGTGAGAGCGGCGTGTTCGCGACGCTCAACCGGGAATTCTGCTCGTCTCAGCCGTTGCCCATTGCCCTGCGTCAGGAGGTCGCGACAGGCAAGGCGCTGCTGTTGTGCACGGTGGACGGCGGCGAGCCGGTTTATTATGACATCTCGATCGAGGCGGTCAATTTGTCGGACGCGAACCCGACCAAAAACCTTGTCGTGCGCATCACCGACCCCGACCTGATCGAGAAGACCGGCGGCATTGTGCAGGGAATGAGCGGCAGCCCCATCATCCAGAACGGGCGGATCGTCGGCGCGCTCACCCAGGTTTTTGTCAACGAGCCGACAAAAGGATACGGCATCGTTATTGAAAATATGCTGTTGTGTGAGCCCTATGTCTTAGATCAGGCAAAAAATTTTGGCGCCGCTTGATATTTCGACATTTTACGGCTTGTCTCAACTTGAAAAATATGGTAATCTTAATGCGTACTTGGAGGAATGCTAAATATAGTTTCAAAGGGGCTTTTAAAAAGTGGAAAACAAAGTGACTGTATTGGTGGCGGATTCCAGTGCCGATTTCGGACGTCTGTGCGCAAAGGAGCTTGAGCGCAAGGGCTTTCATGTCGTCAACTGCGAGAAGGACGGCAACGCCGTACTGTCCAAGGTGCGTGAGATTGCGCCCGACGCAGTCGTGGTAGACATGTTCCTGCCCGCAAAGGACGCCATCGGCATCATCGGTGAACTCCGCGCCGACAGCAGCGCGAAGCTTCCGGCATTCTTTGTCATGTCCGGCTTTGACAACGCGATCATGGAGCGCGAGGTCATCAAAGCCGGCGCCGCGTTCTACATCCTCAAGCCGTTTGACCTCTCGGTGCTCGCCGACCGCATCGCGATGTTCACAAAGGTGAGCGCCGAGCCTGCGCGCAGCGCCGAGCCGGTGGATCTTGAGGTGATGGTGACCGAAATCATCCATCAAATCGGTGTTCCCGCGCACATCAAGGGCTATCACTATCTGCGCAACGCAATCATCATGTCGATCGAGGACCCGGATATGATCAACGCCGTGACCAAGCGTTTATATCCCTCCATCGCGAAGCGGTTTAAGACGACCTCCTCGCGGGTAGAGAGGGCGATCCGGCACGCCATCGAGGTTGCGTGGGACAGAGGGGATGTGGACACGCTGAATTCCTATTTCGGCTATACGATCCATTCTCTGCGCGGCAAGCCGACCAACAGCGAGTTTATCGCCATGATCAGCGACCGCGTGCGCCTGACGATCAAAAAGAACCACAGCGCGGAATCCGGATCGGTCGGCTGACCAGGTCCGGCCCGGGGTGAAAAAACAGCCGTCGCACCGGCTCGAAGCGCGACGGCTGTTTTTCATTGTGCATTGCGCCGAAAAGTGCTATAATATTTTATTATCCAGAATGCCGCATTGCGCCGTTTTGCGCAGAAGGGAGCGCTCATGCCCAAAGTCAGCGCGATCATTGTCGCGGGCGGCTGTTCCGCCCGCATGAAGGGAATCGACAAATTGTTTCTGCGTGTTGGAGGGCGCACCGTGCTCGAGCGGTCGGTCGCGGTTTTCGCCGGGCACCCCGAGATCAGCGAGATCGTCGTCGCCGCCGGCGCGCAGGCGCTCGAGGCGGCCCGCGCGCTGCTTGCGGGCACGCCGAAGCTGCGCGCGGTCGTCGAGGGCGGCGCGACCCGCACCCTGTCGGTGCAAAGGGCGCTCGCGGCCTGCTCGGCCGACACGGAGTATATTGCGATTCACGACGCGGCGCGGCCCTTTGTCCGGCCCGCGCTGATCTCCCGGGTGCTCGCCGCCGCCGTCGCCTATGGGGCGGCGGCCCCCGGCATCCCGGTCGTCGACACGATCAAGCGGGTGGACGGGGACGAGACGGTCGTCGACACGCCCGACCGCGCCGGCCTGCGCGCCGTGAGCACGCCGCAGATTTTCGAGGCGGTGCTCTACCGCGCCGCGATCAAGGGGCAGACCGAGGCGCTCGACGACTGCCAGCTGCTCGAGCGCCTCGGCCGCAAGGTGTCGGTCGTGCCCGGGGACGCGGACAATATCAAGATCACAACGCCGCAGGACATTGAGAGGGCGCGGCAGCTCATGGGGGAGACGGCGATGCGAATCGGGCACGGTTATGATGTGCACAGGCTTGTGCAGGGGCGCAGATTGATTCTCGGCGGCGTCGAGATCCCCTATGAGACGGGCCTGCTCGGCCACTCCGACGCCGACGCGCTGCTGCACGCGGTCAGCGACGCGCTGCTGGGCGCGGCGGCGCTCGGGGATATTGGCCAGCACTTTCCCGACAACGACGAGCGCTATCGCGGCGCCGACAGCCTCGCGCTGCTTGAGCAGGTCGCGGCGATGCTGCGCGGCGCGGGCTGGGCGGTTGGCAATATCGACGCGACGGTGCTCGCCCAGGCCCCCCGCCTGCGCCCCTATATCGACGCCATGCGGGAGAACATCGCGCGCGCGTGCGGCTGCGCGCCGCAACAGGTCAGCGTGAAGGCGACCACCGAGGAGGGCCTCGGCTTCACGGGGGACGGCAGCGGCATTGCGGCGCACGCCGTGGCGCTGCTTCGCACACTCTAGAGGACGCGAGAGGAAATTTTGATGACGGCATTTTTCAATGATTTGACGCAGGGCTTCGACAAGTTCACGCGGGTGCTCGGCTGGCGCAGCGCGTGGGACGTGTTTCGCGACCTGCTGGACATACTGCTTGTCGCCTATATCATCTACGCGCTGATCTCGCTTGCGCGGCAGACCCGCGCGGCGCAGCTCATGCGCGGCATCGTGGTGGTGCTGATCGCCTGGTTTCTTGCCGGTGTGATCGAGCTGAAGACCATCAAATTTCTGCTCGACAACGTGCTGCAATTCGGCCTTCTCGCCGTGGTGGTCGTGTTCCAACCCGAGATCCGGCGCGCGCTCGAGCAGGTGGGGCGAAGCAAGCTTCCCAGCCTCGCGATCTTCGCGGGCAAAATGACCGACAACGACATTTCGCGCTGGGGCGACGCGATCGTGACGATCTGCGACAGCGCGGAGCGGATGTCCAAGGACCGGACCGGCGCGCTCATCGTCATCGAGCGGCGCAGCTCGCTCGGCGAGATCATCCGCACCGGGACCAGAGTCGACGCGGGCGTGACGGGGGAGATGCTCGAGACGATTTTCTATGAGGGCACGCCGCTGCACGACGGCGCGGTCATCATCAAGGACGGGCGCATCGAGGCGGCGGGCTGCATCCTACCCGTCTCGCAGAACAACGAGATCAGCAAGGATATGGGCACGCGCCACCGCGCGGCGCTCGGCATGAGCGAGAGCTCCGACGCGCTGGTGATCGTCGTCTCGGAGGAGACCGGCATCATCTCGGTCGCGCGCGACGGCCTGATTGTGCGCCGTCTGGATAAAACCAATCTCTACCGCCTGCTGCAAAACGAAATTCTGCCGTCCCGGGAGGAAAACGCGGAAGCGCCCAAATCCGTTTTCGGGAGGTTGCTGAAAAAATGAAGAATAAAAGACTCTCCAGGCTGTTTGACAGCAGGCTGTTTACCTTTATCTTTTCGCTGATCTGCGCGGTCGGTGTCTGGTTCGCGGTGATCTTCACCATCAGCCCCGACACGACCCAGCCCATTCGCAACGTGCCGGTCACGATCAACACCTCGAGCGCGTCGTTTCAGAGCCTCGGCCTGGACATCATCGGCAGCACGGACAACATCACGGTCGACGTGACCGTCGAGGGGACGCGCAGCGCGGTCGGCGCGATCGACCGCAGCGACATCATCGTCACCCCCTCTTTTTCCTCCGTGCGCGGCGCGGGCACTTTTGATTTACAGCTGAGCGTGACAAAGGCCAATCCCCTGGACAACTTCACCATCGTGTCGGTCGAGCCGAGCACGATCACCCTCACCTTCGACACCGCCGTCAGCAAAAAGGTGACGGTGGAGGCGGAGATCTCCGGCTTGCGGGTCGGCGAGGGGTATATCATGCAGAACGCGGTGGTTTCGCCCGGCGAGGTGACGGTGACCGGCCCCGAGACCGAGGTGCAGCGAGTGCAGCGCGC